>JAUXOH010000067.1 GCA_030682505.1 Candidatus Didemnitutus sp.
ATCTCACCCATGGTCAGGCCCGCTGGGAAGACTCCGCCTAGGCCGGATGTGACCAGGCGTTTCGGTTGGTTCTTGGTGGCGTGAATATCGACCGGCACAAACTCGACCGTGCCGCGGGGGGGTTGGAACGACGCGTTGAGTCCGCCTTGATAGGAGATCGGCCGGTTGTCGCCTTCGGCGGCCGCTGCGACGCGAAAGGTCGGGCTCGAGATCAAGTCCACCACGGCGGTGTAGGCATAGACTTCGACCACCCGGCCCACGACTCCGCCGACGAAGACCACGGGGGCGCCGACGGTGATGCCGTAGTTGCGACCCTTGCGGATGACGAGGCGCTGCCACCAGCCGGAGAAGTCGCGCTTGGCGACGCGCGCCGGCTCGAACCGGTAGGCCGGCAGCGGCGGCAGTTTCAGCAGGTTCTCGAACCGCAGCAGCTCAACGCGCAGTTGCTCGTTTTCCTGCAGGCGCAGTTCGTAGGCGGCGTTGAGTCGGGCGAGATCGCGACCCGCCTCGATGATTTCGTTCTTCGGCCGCACGCGCAGCGCCCAGAATTCCTGCAGGTCCTGCACATAGGATTGCGCGGCGGCGAAGGGCGCCTGCAATTCGAAAAAGGTGACGCGGGTGAACGACTTGACGACCAAGGGGACCAACGCCCACGCCAGCAGCACGACGGCGAGCGTCGCGAAAGGGCGGGCTTGGTCAAAGCGTGGGGAGGACACGGCGTGGTCGGCGTCACGGCCGGCGCAGGCCGGCTCCGCTTAGAAATCCGACGCGATCCGGTAAAGCTCGTCGATGTTGTTCAGGAAGACGCCCGTGCCGTTGGCGACGGCGGAGAGCGGGTCATCCGAGACGGTGACGGGCAGGCCGGTCTTTTCGGAAAGGAGTCTGTCGATGCCGCGAATCAGCGAACCGCCGCCGGCCATGACAAAGCCGCGATCGACCAAGTCGGCGGAAAGTTCCGGCGGGCATCGTTCGAGGGCGGCGCGCACGGCCTCAACGATGGCGGTGATGGTGTCGGAAATGGCTTCGCGGATTTCCTGCGAGGTGATGTGAATGGTCTTGGGCAAACCGGCAACGGAGTCGCGCCCCTTTACTTCCATCGTGAGCTCGGTTTCGAGCGGGTAGGCGGAACCGATGGTCATTTTGATCTCTTCCGACGTGCGCTCGCCGATGAGAAGATTGTAGGCGCGCTTCATGTAGTTGACGATCGCGGCGTCGATTTCGTCGCCGGCCACGCGGATGGACTTCGAGAAGACGATGCCGGAGAGCGAAATGATCGCGATCTCGGTGGTGCCGCCGCCGATGTCCACGATCATGTTGGCCGCGGGTTCATCGACGGGCAGACCGACGCCGAGGGCGGCGGCCATAGGCTCGAGAATGGTGATGACTTCGCGTGCGCCGGCGTGGGTGGCGGATTCCTTCACCGCGCGCTTTTCCACTTCCGTGATGCCGCTGGGGATGGCGACCACGACACGCGGGGAGACGACCTTCGAATTGTTGTGCACCTTCTTGATGAAGTAGCGCAGCATCGCTTCGGTGATGTCGAAATCGGCGATGACGCCATCTTTCATCGGGCGGATGGCCGTGATGTTGCCCGGCGTGCGGCCGAGCATCTTTTTCGCTTCTTCCCCCACCGCGAGCACCTTGCGGGAGCCCGTGTGAACGGCGACGACGGAGGGTTCGCGAAGCACGATGCCCTTGTCCTTGACGTAGACGAGGGTGTTGGCGGTTCCGAGATCGATGCCGATGTCGTTGGAGAAAAGTCCCAGCAGTTGATTAAACATGTGGCGGTGGCGGTGGCAGGGTTTCCAAATCAAAGCCGCGAGCGAGAGAAATTGTCAAAGCCAAAGGCCTTGAGGGTCGGGAGTTTGGGCACGAAACGAGGTACGGAAAACAGGGAACAGGGGTTTGATGAAGCGAGCGTTTATGCCCGTCGTGAACCTGTTTCGGTGGTCGCCCTAGGCACGGCATTGAGTTTATCCGGGATTTTGCGGCTGGGAGTGCAGGTGGCGGGCATTCACCGCGGCGGCGAGCGCATCCGGAATTCCGACGGCGAAGAGAAGTTCTGCGGGGCGACGAAGTGCTCGTGTTGGGCAACGCGGAGCAGATCACCGCGTTTGTTGCCTGGTCCCGGGAAACCGAGGCGGTCGCTGAGACCGGCTCATAAAAAAGCGCGCCGGGAGGCGCGCTTTGGGATGCTGCATTCAGACCGGATCAGTTGTTGCCCGGTTTGGGATCGGACTTCGTGTCCGGCTTCTTCTCCGTTGTCGGATCATCCTTGGCCGCGTTCTTGAACTCCTTGATCGATTGACCGAGGCCCTTGGCCAGCGAGGGGAGTTTCGAGCCGCCGAAGAGCAGCAGGAGAATCACCAGAACGATGATGAGCTCGGTGGGGCCGACGCCCATGATGGCAAGGAGGTTGGAATTCACGAGAGACATGATGGGGGCAGGCTATTTCGCGGCCGGAGTGAGTAAAGGCGCAAAAAGACGCGCTCAGCGGGTCGGCGGGAAGCCACCGAGGAAGGGCGGCAAGCCGGTCCGCACCGCACCGGGACTGCCGGGCTTCATGAATTGTGCCGGAATGGCCGGTGGTTTCTTGAGCAGATTCTGCGGGTTGTCGATTTGCTCGGCATCAAAGAAGCCGTGCAGCTGACGAATGCGTGTCGGGTGGCGCATCTTGCGCAGCGCCTTGGCCTCGATCTGCCGGATGCGCTCGCGGGTGACCTTGAATTGCTTGCCCACTTCCTCGAGCGTGCGGCTGTAGCCGTCGACCAGCCCGAAGCGCAGGGTGAGCACGCGGCGTTCGCGTTCGGTGAGCGAGTCGAGCACGTCCATGATCTTTTCGCGCAAGAGCGAGAAGGCGGTCATGTCGTAGGGATTCTCGGCGGCCTTGTCCTCGATGAAGTCGCCGAAGGAGGTGTCGTCGCCGTCGCCGACGGGCGATTGGAGCGAGATGGGCTGTTGCGCCATCTTCATGATCTGCTGCACGCGCTCGACGGGGAGATTCATCTCATCGGCCACTTCCTCCGGCGTCGGCTCGTGGCCGAACTCCTGGAGCAACTGCTTCTGGACCTGCATCACCTTGTTCAGCGTCTCGATCATGTGGACCGGGATGCGGATGGTGCGGGCTTGGTCGGCAATCGAGCGGGTGATGGCCTGACGGATCCACCACGTGGCGTAGGTGGAGAATTTGTAGCCGCGACGGTATTCGAATTTCTCGACCGCCTTCATCAGGCCCATGTTGCCCTCCTGGATCAGATCGAGGAATGAGAGACCGCGGTTGGTGTATTTCTTCGCGATGGAAATGACGAGGCGCAGGTTGGCCTCCACCATCTCCGTCTTGGCCTGATGGGCCTCGCGGATGTGCTTGCGACCGATCTTGAGCGCCTCGAGCAAGGCCACGGGCGTGATACGGAGATCAGCCTCGAGCACCTTCAGCCGATGATTGACGGCACGCACGTCGATGGTGGCGTCCTTCTTCGATTTCGGGTGCTTCGCGCGGTAGAGCTCGACGTTGCACTTCTCGAGTTCGGCAATCTTGGGCTCGAAATCGATCAGGAAGTCCTCGAACACCTTCAGCTTGAAGAAAAATTTGACGTAGTTGGCGCGGAGGACGTTGTCGCGCTTCTTGAACCGGATCATCGCGTTCTTGCGCGCCTTCTCGTCCTTCGCCTTGTGGGAGTCGAGCCAGGCCTCGGTCGCGGCGACGTCGTTGTCGCGCGTGCTCTTCACGAGCTTCTCGAGGTTCTTGAAATAGATTTCGCGGCTCTCGATCTTCTTGTCGATGACGAGACGATCGAAACGCTCGGTGCGCAGGATGAGTTTCTCGCCGAGGTCAGCGAGGTGCTTGCCGACGGGACCGATGACGAAGAGCGCGGCGAGGGCGTTGGACTCGGCGGTCTCGATGCGCTTGGAGATTTCCACTTCCTGTTCGCGCGTCAGCAGCGGGACCTGGCCCATCTGCTTGAGGTACATGCGAACCGGGTCGTCGAGGATGTCGTTGTTCGACGTGCGTGACTCCTCTTCCTCGGCTTCTTCCTGACGGGCCTTGTAGCCTTCGACTTCCTCGGGATCGAGGATGTCGATCTCGAGGTTCTGGAGAATGGAAATGACGTTCTCGATGTCCTCGGGATTGTCGACGGACTCGGGCAGCGCTTCGTTGATGTCGGCGTAGGTCAGGTAGCCCTGTTCCTTCGAGAGGCGAATGAGGAAACGGATCTTTTCGTTCAGATCGCCGGTGAGGCTCTCGAGGGCCTTGCCCTTGAGTTCCTTCGCGGCGTCGGCGATGGCCGCGAGCGGCGCGCTGTGCTTCGTAGGCTCCGCGGCGGTGGCCGGTGGCTTGCTGATGACCGCCGCTGCCGTGGGCTTCGGGCTGGCGGGTGCGGCGCTGCTCTTGGCGGGAGCATGTTTTTTGGCTTTGCTGGCTTTGGCAGCAGGTGCGGAAGGCTTGGTTTTACGCGGCATGGCGAGGATAAAGGCGGGCTCGGAACGAGTTACGAAACGAAGCAAAACGGCGGACAGCGCTCAGGAAGCAATCACAAGCTTCGGTGGATTTTGGAGCTGTCGGATGATATCTGCGCGTTGCTTCAAGAGTGAAAATAGGTGGTCGTCACCATTTGTGCCCTGACTGGCTATTTCAAGTTCTATTTGACGCAGTTGTGGTTCGAAGTGGCTGCGCTGAAGCGCGCGGATCCCTTCGTTGGCATATTTGACCACATCCTCGTCGCCGGGGCCTTCGAAAAGCAGATTGGCCACCAGTGCCTTTTCTTCCTGCGTTTCAAGGAGTTGGTCAAGCTGGGCTCGCCCGGGCCAGCCGTTGTGCTGGGCCTCGGCGAGGAACCGGTCGAGCAAGCGGCCCGCCAAGGTCGAGCCGTCGATCCAGTCGTGCGGCAGCTGGGACGAGAGCGCGATGAGCACGGGTTCATCGTGCAAGCAAAGGTAGAGCAAGTGCTCCGCGGTGCCCTTGGTGTGGGCATTGGCTCCCGGGGTGAGCGCAGCCGGGGTGGGGTCAGGATTGGGCGCGGTGGCGTAGCGGGCGGCGCCCGCCTGTCGCGCCAGCACGGCGCGAAAATCCTGTTCCACCGCCGTGGTCGGCAAGCGCAGGAGCTGGGCGACTTCGCTGACGAAACCGGAGCGCGCCACATCGCTCTCCGCGTGGGCGATGATTTCGAACAAGGCCTGCGTGGCCCGCGCTTTTTGTTCGGCCCCGGCGTTGGCGGCATCGGGCAGGAGCGAGCGCACGGCGAACTCCATCGCCCCGAGGGAATTTTGCTGCACGGCCGCGTAGGCCGCGAGTCCGCGCTCGAGGAACAGCAGATCCGGATCGAGTTTCTCCGCGCCGGCGAGCATGAGAAAACGAACCTCGAGACCGGCCTTGAGGGCCAACGGCAGAAAACGCAGCGATGCCTTCTGGCCGGCGGCATCGCTGTCGAAGAAACACTCCGCCTGCGGGCTGTAACGCCGCATGAGCAGCAACTGGCCTTCGGTGATCGAAGTGCCTTGCGGGGCGACCGCTGTCTTCAACCCGACGCTCCAGCACCGCAACGCATCGAGTTGCCCCTCGACGAGCACGAAGGGATGGCCCTCGCCGACCTGGGAGCGGGCGCGATCGAGGTTAAAGAGCAGGTTGCTCTTGGTGAAAATGGGGGTCTCGGGCGAGTTGACGTATTTGGCTTCGCGCGCCGGATCGTCGGCGGGCGTCAGCTCGAGCTGGCGCGCCGTGAAAGCCACGATGCGCGACTGGTGGTCGCGGATCGGAATCATCAGGCGGCCGCGGAAACGCGGGCGCAGGGTGCTGCTGGAAACGACGGCGCCGTCGCGCACGAAAAACAGTCCGCATTGCCGGAGCGCTTCCTCGGAAAACTGGCGCTTGATGAGCGCGGCGGCCAGCGCCTGGTCCTCGACCGGGGCGAAGCCGATCTTGAACTCGTCGGCGAGTTCGAGCGTGAAACGCCGGTTGGTCACCCAATAGTCGCGGATGTATTTCCCGTGGGGCGCGTCGGCGAGGAAGGCGTGGCGAAAATAATCCGCCGCGAGGTCGTGGATATCAAAGAGCTCCTGGCGCAACGAGCGCTCTTCGCGCGACGGACCCCCGGAGCCCGCCTCGTATTCGAGTTCGGCGCCAAAGCGCTTGGCCAGGGCCTCGGCCGCCTCGGTGAACGGAAGGCCCTCGGTCTCCATCACAAACGACAGGATGTCGCCCGCCTTGCCGCAGCCGAAGCATTTGTAGAAGCCCTTGTCGGTCGAAACGTGAAAGGACGGGGTCTTCTCGGAGTGGAACGGACAGAGGCCCTTGAAGCGGTTGCCGCCCGACTTCTTCAGGGCGACCGTGCGTGCCACCACGTCGTGAATGTTCACGCGGAGTTTCAAGTCGCGAAGGCTGCTGGCTTTGATGACGGGCACGGACGGATAAGCAGTAGTGCTGTGGCATGACCCCCGCCGAGGAAAATCTGCGGGATTTCGCGGTTGGGCGACGGCGATCGCCGCTCGCGGCCTGTTCCCGCTCGGGTCGAGCGCGGGGGAGGGCCGGGAATAAATTCCAACTCCGATTAAACTTTTCCGCGGCGGTGCGGTCTGTCAACGTGCGCGGCTCATGCCACGGGCTGGTGCCCTCCGCCGTCCTTACCACCTCATGACCCTTTCTTTCCTCCGGCCTGTCCGTTTTTTTTCGCAGTTGGTTTTCGCCGTCTGCGCGCCACTGGCCTTGCTGGCCCAGTCAGCCGGTCCGGTGCCGTCGGTCAAACCGGAAGCCGCCCCGGATCTCCCCGTGTGGGAGGCGCGGCTCAGCGATTTCAGCGAGGCCAGCTATCGGTATGCGGTGGAGCAGATGTTGCAGGAATACGAGCGCGCCAACGGACGGGAATTGAAACCCGGCGCGAAGAAGAAGGTGGGATTGAAAATCTACACGGATTCGGGTCCGGGTCTCGCCACGCCGTTTCCGCTCGTGCGGGCGGTCATCGCTTCGCTCCTGAAGCGCGGCTATGACAAGGAGGATATTTTTCTCGTCGGCCTGAACCCGCTCCGCCTGCGTCTGACCGGCTATCTGCCGTCGTTTTCGACCGGGCTGGCGCCGTTTCCGGGCCATCCGGTTTACGTGCTCGAGTCCGGAAAGTTCTATGATCCGGCCTGGTTCTATGACAGCCCGTTGCCGGCGCGATTTGATCCGGTGACGAATGACCGGGCGGTCGAGGCGGCGGCCGGGGGCAAGAACAACACCACGCTGGAGGAGGACCGGAAGAGCTTCCTCGCGACCCCGCTGTTTGTGGATGCCGACTTCTGGATCAACCTGCCGGTTTACACCGATCACCCGGTGCTCGGCGTGAACGGCGCCTTGGTCAACGCCACGCTGTGGAATGCGAGCAACACGTTTCGCTTCTTCCGAAGTCCGGCGACGGCACCGGCGGCGGTGGCGGAAATGGCCGCGATCCCCGAATTGCGGGAAGGTTGGGTCCTCACGCTCGTCAGTCTCCAGCTTTATCAATTCATCGGGGGACCGTATTTCAATTCCCTCTACACGCTCTCCGAGCCGAAGTTGTGGGGCAGTTCCGATCCGGTGTTGCTCGACGCGCTGATGCTCGAGCGGTTGAACGCCGCGCGGAAACGCACCGGGTTTGCCGCGATCGGGGAGGACGGCACCCGGATGCTCGACTTCGCCGAGCAACTCGGCGTCGGCGTGCGCAAGGTGGAGGGGGTGCGGTTGACGCCCGTCGGGCAAAACTAAAGCCGGATCGGCGCCCGCCCGCCGCACTTTCCCCTTGAAACGGGCCCGGGTGCCGCAACGCTGGGACCAATGTCCTCCGCCGACTATCTGCCGATTCTCGTTCAGGTGACGCTCGCCGTGGTAATCACCGGCACCGTGATCGGTGCCAGCCATTTGTTCGGCCAGCGTTTCCGGCGCAATCGCATCAAGGACACCGCCTACGAATGCGGCGTCCCGGCTGAGGGCAGCACCCACACGCGGTTTTCGGTGAAGTTCTACGTCACCGCGATGCTGTTCATCCTCTTCGACATCGAAGTCGTGTTCCTGATTCCCTGGACGTTTGTGTATCGCGATTTTCTCGCGCATCACATCTCGATCTTCGCCCCGATGATGTTCTTCCTCGGCGTGCTGGTGCTCGGCCTGTTCTACGAGGTGAAAAAAGGCGCGCTCGAGTGGGAGAAATGATTGGCGCCACCGGTGCCCCGGCGCGCGGGATTGCTGGGCCGACTGAACGCCAACACTCCCGCGGCCCTCGTGTCCCGGCGATTTTCCCGAACCCCATTTTGCTTCTGCGGCGATAACCCATGCGGCTCGACAAATACATCACTCGCGGACGGGTGGCCGACTTGGCGCACACCGACATGGAGGGCGCGCTCGAGGAGTTGTTGAATCTCACCGTCGATCGACTGCCGGACCTCGACAAGTCGGCGCTGCTGAAAGGCCTGCTGCGCCGGGAAAACACCATGACGACCTACCTTGGTCAGGGGGTGGCGTTGCCGCACGTCCGGACGAAGATGGGACGTCGCTACGTGATCGCCGTGGGCCGCAGCCACTCGGGCATTCGCTATGACGGGGCGATGGAGAACGAGCCCGTGCGACTCGTCATCATGCTCATCGCCGGCGAACGCACGCGAGATTACCTCAAGGTGCTCGCCTCGCTGGCGCGGCTGCTGAAAGAGGCGGATTTTGTCGACAGCCTCGTCAACGCTCCGGACCTCGACACGCTCTATCAACGGCTGTTCGCAGGACTCGGCGGAATCGCGGCCAAACCGGTGCCGACGCCCTCGAACCGCGTCAATCGCGTCATGCTCAGCGAAGCGGCGAAAATCGCCCGCGGCACGGGTTGCAAGGCGATCATGGTTTTTGGCGACACCTTCACGAGCGGGTTTGAAGCGCCCAAGTGGGGCACGGGACTGAAGGTTTTTCTCGTGACGCGGAATCTGTCCGACGCCGAGGATCATCCGGGCCAATATGCGGACACGATTCAGGTGCGGTCTTTTTCCAACCAGCGCTTGGCGCAGTTGCGCAGCGCGGTGCTCGTCGGCTTGACGCGCGGGACAATCGAATTTTCCGATCGGGTATGCTGCGTGGGCGGCATCGCGGGGAGCAATCAATTCGACACCGTCGTGGTCGTGGATGTGGAAAAGGAGTTCCAAACCCTGCTCTCCGGTCACGCCGATCTGTTGCCCGATGACGTGAAGCCCGAGGTCTTGGAGCGCTTGATCGGGGTCGCGACCGAACTGGCCGTCGAGGGTCGCGAAGGCCGGCCGGTGGGCTGCTTGTTTGTGGTCGGCAATAGTGCCGCGGTGGAGCGACTCTCCAAGCCGCTGGTGTTGAACCCGTTCTACGGTTATCGCGACGAGGATAGGAATATCCTCAATCCGTTCATGGATGAAACGATCAAGGAATTTTCGTCCGTCGACGGGGCCTTTATCATCCGCGGTGACGGCGTGGTGGAAACGGCCGGATCGCTCCTGCAGGCGTCGGAGCATTCGCTCTCACTCCCGAGCGGTTTGGGCTCCCGGCACGCGGCGGCGTCGGCGATTTCGGTGGCGGTGGATTGTATCGCCATTGTGGTCTCATCCAGCACGGGGCAAGTGACGCTTTTCCGCCGCGGGGTGATGATTCCCCTGACCGAGAAGAAGGTAACCGTCTGAACCGGCGACGGTTGGCGTTCACCGGAGCGAACCGGCCCCGCCGAAAAAAAATTAAGGTTGCACGAGGCAGGGGCCGGGCTTTGCTCTCGTCCCTTACCACCCATTTAAGCCATGCAAGAAACTGTCACACTCGAGTGCACTGAAGCCCGCAAAGAAGGTAAACCTGTCTCGCGCTACCTCACCAAGCGCAACAAGAAGACTGTTACCGAGCGCATTGAGAAGAAGAAGTATAATCCTCATCTCAAACGCCATACCCTCCACAAGGAGATCAAGTAACGCGTTGGGCGTCCGGGCAGAGGCCCGCTGATTTTGAGCCGGCCAATGGACCGGCTTTTTTCGTGGCCGGTCGCGACCACCTACCGACCGCTCGCCGAGGGGAACCGCGGGGTCTGCTCGCGCCGCGCCGAGACTTGCGCCCGCCGGTTGGAACGCCACGCATCGCGGTGCTTCCGGATCCAATCGAGCAGCGCGCGTTCGAAACCGATATCGTAGCCGAGTCGCTCCGACTCGATCCACTTGTGCTTCAGGATCTCTTCCCGCTCCGCGAGAAACTCCTGATAGAGACTCGACTGCTTGACGAACTCCTTGCTGCCCTTGGTCTCGACTGTGCCGGTTTTCGCCATGGGAACACGGTTATCGACGACCGTCCGAGGGCTGCGCGCAGAACCGTAGATTCGCCGAGGTGACCTTCATTGCTTCTAATTAGGATTCAGGTTTCGCGCCTGTCAACTGACTAGACCTTGAGTTTGGCGAGCAGGGTCTCGGCAATTCCCCGGAAAACGAGGGCCGGTTTGCTCTGGGGAGTGTTCACCACGATGGGCAGGCCGCAATCACCGCCGGCCCGAATTTCGGGGAAGAGCGGCACCTGGCCGAGCAGGGACGTGCCGAGCGCGTCGGCCGTCGTCGCCCCGCCGCCTTCGCCAAACAGGGCTTGGCGGTTGCCCGCGGCATCCTCGAACCAGCTCATGTTTTCCGCCACCCCGAGCAGGGGCACGTTGACCTTTTGGAACATGATGCCGCCCTTGCGCGCCACATTCGTGGCGGCGAGTTGCGGGGTGGTGACGATGACCGCGCCGTCGAGCGGCAGGGTTTGCACCAACGAAAGCTGGGCGTCGCCCGTGCCGGGAGGCAAATCGACGAGGAGGACATCCAGTTCGCCCCACTGCACATTCTGGACGAATTGCTGGATCGTCTTCATCACCATCGGTCCCCGCCAGACCACCGGGGTGTTTTCATCGACGAGGAAACCCATCGACATGACCTTCACGCCGTGACGTTCGAGCGGCACGAGGGACTCGCCGTTGATTTCAGGTCGGCCGGAGATGCCCATCATCAACGGCACGGAAGGGCCATAGATGTCGCAGTCCATCAGCCCCACGCGACCGGGCCGGCCCTTGGCCTCCAGCACTTGGGCCAGCGCGCAGGCGAGGTTGACGGCGAAAGTTGACTTGCCCACGCCACCCTTGCCGGACGCGATCGCGACCGAGCGCTTGATGCCCGCCGGCGCGGTGCCGCCGGCTTGGTTGGCCTGCCCGGCGGGCTGGGCCGGTTTGGCCGCAGTGACGGCGAGTTCGACGATCACCTCGGTCACGCCGGGTTGGGCGCGCAGGCATTGCTCGATCTCTGTCTTCAGCTGGGTCGGCACTTTCGGGTCCGCGGTCGTGATCGCGACCGAGACTTTGGCGGTGCCGGCGTCAAAGGCGACCGAGCGCACGAGTCCGAAAGACACGATGTCGCGGCTGAAGCCGGGGTATTTGACTTGCTTGAGGGCTTCCTTGAGGGATTCGGTGGTCACAGGTGGATGGAAAATTGCTTGGAAAAGAAGAGGCTTTGACGTTGTTCGTAGCGTGTCGGGAGTAAAACAAAATCCCGAAAACTCCTCTCTCCAGCAAATCTCCTCTTCGCATCATGCAGAAAACTTTTGTCCTCATTCTCCTCCTCGCCGCCCTCGTGGCGCCCGCCTCGGCCCAACGCGATCGCGACATCGGGGTCGTGGAAGTCGATGCCGGCATCAACGCGCTCGCGGTTTCCGTGACGTCCTCCAATGGGGAGCTGCAAAGCCTCGCGCGCGTCGCGTTCAATGCGCACGGTCGTTACCGGTTGGTGGCCAGCGGCGGAGCCTACGCGATCGATTTCGCTCCGGTCAGCGCGAATCAGGTGCGCGTGAGCATCACGCGCGGCGGCGCCACGCTGTTGAGCGAAACCGTCGCCGGCACGAGCACCCGCAATGCGCTGCTCCGCGCCGCGGACGTGGCGGTGACGAAGACCAGCGGGTTGCCGGGCTTTTTTGCGGGCAAGCTCGCGTTCATCGCCGAGCGCGGTGGCCAGCAGACGATCATGACGGGCGATCTTTTCTTCGGCGAAGTGCAGAGCTACCCGGTGTTGGGCAAGCAGATCATCGGCGCGCGCTGGTCGCCCGCGGGCGACAAGATCATGTTCACCAGCTACCGCACGGGCTTCCCCGACATCTACACGCTGGATCTTCGCACGCAGCAGCTGACCACGTTCGTCAGTTTCAAGGGCACCAACAGCGGCGGTCGCTACAGCCCCGACGGTTCGCGGGTCGCGATGGTGTTGTCCGGTGAAGGCAATCCGGAGATCTACGTCGGCAACGCGCAGGGTCGCCAGATTCGCCGGCTGACCAACAATAGCTCGATCGAGGCGTCGCCCGCTTGGTCGCCGGATGGTTCCCGTTTGATCTTCACCTCCGATGCTGCCGGCGGACCGCAGCTGCACCTCATGTCCGCCGCCGGTGGCGCGATGCAACGCCTCGCCACCAACGTTTCCCGCTACTGCGCCGAACCCGATTGGAGCACCGCCAATCCAAACAAGATTGTGTTCACCGCGGCGGTCGGTCGCGGTTATCAAATGGCGGTCTACGATCTGGCCACGCAAAATGCCAAGATCGTGTCCAAGGCGCCGATGGATGCCATCGAACCCGTCTGGACCGCCGATGGTCGCCACGCGATTTGCACGTTCCGCAGTTCCACGTCGAAGGCCCTTTACCTCGTCGATACCGAGTCGGGCAAAGCCACCCGTCTCAGCCCGGCCGCGCTCGGCAACGCGTGGAACGCCGGTTATCTGCCGCAGTAACCCGCACCCGCAACCCGGCACCACATGAAGCTCCTGTTCATTGGCGATATCGTGGGCCGGCCGGGGCGCGACATTGTTTGCGCATTGGTGCCCCGCCTGCGCGAGGAACGGGGAATCGATTTCGTCATCGCCAACGGCGAGAACGCCGCCGCGGGTTCGGGCATCACTGCCACCATCGCCCGGACGCTGCTTGAGCACGGCGTCGATGCGATCACGCTGGGCGATCATGTGTGGGACCAAAAGGGGTGGGAGAACGAGATCGGCGATTTCGACCGCGTCTGCCGTCCGGCCAACTATCCCGCGACGTGCCCGGGCCGCACGCACCTGATCCTCGAGCGGAACGGATTCCGCTTGTTGGTGCTGACGGTGCTCGGCCGGAACTTCATGGGCCCCAAGGTGGATTGCCCGTTCGAGACGGCGGATCGTTTGCTGGCCGAGAACCAGGGCAAATTTGATGGGGCCCTCGTGGAGATTCACGCCGAGGCCACCTCGGAAAAACAGGCGATGGGCTGGCACTTCGACGGCCGCGTCACGGCCGTGCTCGGCACCCACACCCATGTCGCGACGGCCGATGGATCCCTGCTCAACCACCAGACCGCTTTCCAATGTGATGTGGGCATGACGGGTCCGCACGCCTCCGTGCTCGGCCGGGAAATCGAGCCGGTCATTGCGCGCTTCCGCAGCGGCATGCCGCGCCGCTTCGATGTCGCCACGGGCGATGTGCGGCTCTCGGCCACGCAGGTTGATTTCAACGCCGCGGGCCGCGCCGAACGGATTGAATGGCTCAGTCTCACGGCATGAAGTTTGCCCAGCCAGTCGCGGATGGGTGGGCGCCGGATGGTTCGCCGCTTCCCGCCGCGCTCGCGCGCACGACCCACCTTTGTGTGGCCGCTCATCAGGACGACATCGAGATCATGGCTTATCACGGCATCGCCGCCTGTCGCGGCCAGAGTGAACATGCTTTCACCGGCGTGGTCGTGACCGATGGCGCCGGCAGTCCGCGCACGGGAAAATTTGCCGCATTCTCCGACGAGCAGATGAAGGTCGTGCGCCGCGACGAGCAACGCGCCGCCGCCCGGCTCGGCGGTTACGCGGCGATGATCCAACTCGGGCATCCGAGCGCGCAGGTGAAGGACGCGGCGCGGACCGAAGTCGGTCAGGACCTGGCGGCCATCCTCAGCGTGGCGACTCCGCGCGTGGTTTATCTGCACAACCCCGCCGACAAGCACGACACGCACATCGCGGTTTTTCTCCGTTCCCTCGCGGCGTTGCGGGCGCTGCCGGCCGAGCGGCGACCGGCGCAGGTTTATGGCTGCGAAGTCTGGCGCGACCTCGACTGGTTGCTCGACGCCGACAAACAGGCGCTCGATGTCTCGGCCGAACCGCGCTTGGCGGCGGACTTGGTGGCGGTCTTCGCCTCCCAGATCGCCGGAGGCAAGCGCTACGATCTCGCCACCGCGGGCCGCCGGCTGGCCCATGCGACTTTTCACACCGCCCACGCCGCGGATCAGGCGGCGGCGCTGACTTGGGCGATGGACCTCACGCCGCTCGTGCGCGATCCCGAACTCTCGGTCGAGGAATTCGCGTTGGCGTATGTTGACCGGTTGCGCGCGGATGTCGCGGCCCGGTTGAAGAAATTCAGCTGAGTCGGCGCGGCGGGGATGACAGCATTTGGGCGTGTCATCCGGCAGTTTCGTCGCTTCCTTGGGCCCATGGTCAAAAGCACCGGCACCTACCAGGGCGATTTCAACTGTCAGCTCATGCACGGTCCTTCCGGACAGCAGATCGACACCGACGCACCGAAGGACAACCACGGACGCGGGCTGGCTTTTTCGCCGACCGATCTTTTTTGCGCTTCGCTCGGTTCGTGCATGGTCACCACCATGGCGATCGCGGCCAAGAACCGGTTGGGATTCGATCTGACCGGGGCGAAATGGGAGGTGACCAAGGAGATGTCTGCGGACGCCCCGCGGCGCATCGTGCGCATCACCACCCAGATCTGGCTGCCGATTCCGAAGACCAAGGATCCGGAAGGAGTGCTGGAGCGCGCCGGTCTGGCCTGTCCGGTGAAGCGCAGCCTGAGCGCGGAGATCGAGACGCCGATTGTTTTCAACTGGGCGGAATAGGGGCGGGCGACGGGCCGCGCCGCGGGATCATTGCGCTGAAACCGGATGGCTTCGTGGCGGAGCTCTATCCGTCCGTTCAGCTGCGGGCCAACCGGTAGGTCCCGTTGAAGATCAGCTCCACGTTGTCGACTTGGATGCGCACCTTGATCTTGCCGGACGAGCCGTCCGCCGGCTGAGCTTGGCCGGAGACCTTGCGCGGCTTCTTCTTGTGGTTCAACGCATGGCCGGTGAACGTGATGGCCTGCCCCGCGTCGAGTTGGGCGAGGTCATCGGCGGAAACGTCGATCATGATTTTGCCCGACTCGCTCCAGAAGAACCAGGGCACCACCTTCGCCTCGTAGGTGGTGGAAAAACCCTCCCCGTGGCGGATGAAATCGCCGGTATTGAGCGTCACGCTGCCCACGTAGATCGACGTTTTCATGGACGGCACGGTCACGCGTTCCCAACCGACCGGTTCGGTGGCGTGGAGGGTGGCGCCGAGCGCGAGGAAGGCCAGCAGGCGAAGAATCACCCCTTCACCCTGAGGCGCGGTCCCCCGGCGGCAAACCGGAAATGGAAACCGGGCGGGCCGGCGAAACCTCTCCGCTCGGGGCGCGGACCAAAATCTCGTTGCATCCGCGGGGCGTGCGGCGTTGCTTCGCGCTCCTATGGCAAAGAAAGCGCAAGCGACTTGGGGCGGCCGATTTTCGACCGGCACGGCCGAGCTGATGCAAAAATTCAGCGAGTCGGTCTCGTTCGACGCGCGCCTCGCCCCGTTCGACCTCCAAGGCAGCAGGGCGCACTCCGCCATGCTCGCCCACGTCGGGCTGATCACCAAGGCCGAGCGCGACGCGATTCATGGCGGCCTGGACGCGATTCTCGCCGAGGTGCTCGCGGGCAAGTTCAAGTGGAGCACGAAGCTCGAGGACGTGCACATGAACATCGAGCACGCCCTGACCAAGCGCGTGCCGGCGGCGGCCAAGCTGCACACCGCGCGCAGCCGCAACGACCAGGTGGCAACCGATATGCGGCTCTATTTCAAGGCGGCTTGCACGGACGTGATTCAACGCCTGGACGGCGCCCAGCGCGCCATTCTGGCGGTGGCCGAGGCCAACGCCGAGGTGCTCATCCCGGGCTACACGCATATGCAGCGCGCCCAGCCGGTCTTCTTCGCGCACCACCTGTTCGCTTACCTCGAGATGCTGCAACGCGACGCCGAGCGCATGGCGGTGGTGGCCGATCACGCCAACTGGTGCCCGCTCGGCTCGGGGGCGATCGCCGGCACGACGCTGCCGATCGACCGCGAATTTGCCGCGACCGCCCTCGGGTTTGTCGACGCCAAGGGCCGCCCGCGCGTGACGCAGAACAGCATGGATGCCGTGAGCGATCGCGACACCTATCTGGAGTTTGCCGCCGCCTGCGCCACGATTGGCGTGCACCTCTCGCGGATGGCGGAGGACCTGATCTTGTGGGCGAGCCAGGAATTCAAGTTCGTCGAGTTGCCGGATGCCTTCTGCACCGGTTCCAGCTTGATGCCGCAAAAGAAAAATCCCGACTCGCTGGAGTTGATCCGCGGCAAGTCCGCGCGGCTGCAGGGCAATCTCCACACCCTGCTCACGCTGGTGAAGGGCCTGCCGCTCACTTACAACCGCGACCTGCAGGAGGACAAGCCGCCGATCTTCGACAGCCATGACCAAACGGTCCTGTGTCTCGAGGTGCTGGCGGGCACGATGGCCGGCCTGACGGTGAATCGGGATCGTTGCACGGCGGCGGTGGCGGATCCGGCGCTGCTGGCGACGGATTTGGCGGACTACCTCGTGCGGGCGGGCGTCGCGTTTCGCGATGCCCATCACGCCGTCGGCGCGGTGGTGCGCCTGGCGGAGCAGAAAAAAGTCCCGCTCGACCGCCTGACCCACGTCGACGTGAAGTCGGTGCACGAAAAATTCGGCGCGGATTGGGTGGAATCCTTTCACCTCACCAAGGCGATGAAACGCCGCACCGGCACGGGCATGCCCGGTCCGGCGCAGCTCCGGCGCCAGTTCGCGCGGTGGCGGAAACTGCTCGGCTGATTCCGGGGCCGCTGGCACCGGGCGCGGTTGCGGCATCCCTTGATCCGGTTTTGACCTGCGGACCCGGGCGGCTTTGCTGGGACCGGACCTCCCATGCCTTTGCTTTCCCAGAAGAACGACCCTGAACTCTACGCTTATCGGCGCGGGCTTCATTTTGCTTTTTTCAATGCGCTGAACTGGCAGGTGGCGGTGGGCACGCCGACCGTGCTCTTCATGGAACACCTCGGGGCGAGTCCGTTCGAGGTCGGCTTGGTCTTTGCGTGGACGTTTCTGCTCACGCCCGCGCAGGTGCTCGCGACGACCCTGCTGCCCCGCTTGGGTTTCAAGCGCCTGACGCTGGCCGGGTGGGGGGCGCGCGGGTGGTTCCTGCTCGTGCCCTTGCTGCTCTCGATCTACGCCCCGCAGCAACGCCTGGCGTGGACGGTCTATGCGATGGTGACGGCGATGTTTTTCTACAGCCTCAGCCGGGCGGTCGGCGCGGCCGCGATTACCTCGTGGCTCTATGCCATCGTGCCGCAGTCGATTCGCGGGCGCTACTGGTCGACCGACCAGATGATGGGCGGGACGGCGGCCGTGGGCACCTTGCTGGTGTGCGCGCTGTTGTTTGCCGTGCTGCCGCCCTACTGGGCCTTCACGATTCAATACCTGATCGCGATCTACGGCGCGTGGATGGCGCTGCGTTGCCTCGGCTCGTTGCCCGATGTCGATCGGCCGAAGACCATGAGCCTGCGTCATGTCGCCGCGCATACCCCGAAGCTGATCTTCCGGCCGAGTCCGTTTCGTTATTACCTCTGGGTGGCGGTTTCCTACTTCATCGTGACGACGCCCGTGGGACCGTTCACGGCGTATTATCTGAAATCGTCGGTGGGTCTGGCGGCGTGGCAGATCATGCTCTTCGCGATGGTGCAATATCTCGGGGTCATCGGCGGCAACTGGTTCATGCGTTCGCGCACGGACCGCATCGGCGCGAAGCCGTTTCTGCGCCTGTCGTTCCTGGCCTATGCGGGCATCGCGGCGGGTTGGTGGTGCTTCCTGCACTTCGGCGGCTGGCTCGGGTTCCTGTTGCCGCTGCTGTACCTGATGCTCGGCGTCGGCGCGGGCTGCTTCACGACGTCCAACCTGAACTACCTGGCGAAAACCCTGCCAGAGAACGACCGCGCCCTCGCCGTGGCGGTGCACAGCGCCCTGACGGCCTTCCTCGGCGGATTCTCGCCGGTGATCTGGGGCTTCTTTCTCCGGAAGGAAGACGGCGTGGGCCTGAACCTGGAGGCGTTTGAACTGTTTTTTGTCTTCACCTTCGTGTGCGCGCTGGCGCTGCTCGCCGTCGTCCAGGGGTTGAAGGAAAAGACGGGGCACGTGGAGCCGCTCCTCGAGGGCAGTTGGCTCTTCCGCCCGTTCCGCGCGATGACCTACCTCATCAACCTGGTCGAACGCCCCGAGGACAAGCCGGCGCCGCCCCCGGCGGAGGACGAGCAACGATAGGCTCGCCGTTCCCGGTGATTTTTGCACGCTCGCTCGCTTCCTGCCATGTCTGTCATTCGCGTCCTGCCTGATCGGGTTGCCAATCAAATCGCCGCCGGCGAAGTGATCGAGCGCCCGGCCGCCGTGGTGAAGGAGCTGGTGGAGAATTCACTCGATGCCGGCGCGACCAAGATCGAGGTGGAGTTCCGCCACGGCGGGCGCAGTTACCTGCGCATCGAGGACAACGGCGGCGGCATGTCCCGCGACGACGCGTTGCTGTCGCTCGAGCGGCATGCCACCAGCAAGATTGCCGAGACCGCGGATCTCGACCGCCTGAGCACCTTTGGTTTTCGCGGGGAAGCCCTGCCGTCGATCGCCAGCATCGCCAAGTTCGAGCTGCAGACGCGCCGCGCCGACGCCCCGGCGGGCACCGAGGTGCTGCTCAACGGCGGCAAGCTCGTGCATGTGCGCGACTGCGGCGTCGCTCCGGGCACGCGCATCACGGTGACGCATCTGTTCAACTCGGTGCCGGCGCGCCGCAAGTTCCTCAAGAGCGACGCGACGGAGTCCGCGCACATCATCCAGAGCGTGCGGCTCTATGCGCTGGCGTGTCCGCAGACGGCGTTCACCCTGATCGAGGACGGCCGCGTGTTGTTTCAATCGCCGGTCTGCGCCACCTTGGAGGAACGGGTGACGGAGATCTTCGGCCGGCAATTTGCCGCCGACCTGATCGCCGTTGACGTCGCGGAAGAGGGGCTGCGCTTGTCGGGTCTGATCGGCAAGCCCGGGGTTTCGCGCGCCGCGCGGCACGAACTGATCACCTTCGTGAATCGGCGGCCCGTGGACAGCCGCACGTTGAATTATGCGTTGATCGAATCCTATGCGACGACGTTGCCGAAGGGACGCTATCCGGTGGCGGTGTTGTTTCTTGAACTGAGCCCGATGGCGGTGGATGTGAACGTGCATCCGGCCAAGCGCGAAGTGCGGTTCCGCAGCGAGAGTCAGGTGCGGGGATTCGTGATCCGCGCGATCTTGCAGCAACTGCGCGACATGGGTGCCAGTGCTCCCGGCGCGCTGCGCAGCGGGGCGGAGGGCGAGACGCCGGCCCCGACCGTCCAACCGCAGGCCGCGCTTCCGACCGGAGCACCGGTGCTGACAGGATTTTCTGGTCTGCCCCGGCCCGCCGCACAGGCGTTGTCGGCCGCGGACCGCCCGAGTGGCGAAGCGCCGGCCACCGGGACAGCCCCCGTGGCAGCGCCGCGGGTGACGGCGCGTGTCCCCTCGCGGCTCGCGGGCTGGCGGTTTCTCGGCACGGCGCATGGCGACTTTGCGCTGTTTGAATCCCCGGCGGGCGTGGTGGTGCTCGACCGGCGCGCGGCGCACGAGCGCGTATGGTTTGAGCGCCTGCAGTCGCAGTTCGCCGAAGGCAAGGTGGCGAGCCAGCGCCTGCTCTTCGCCGTGCCGGTCGAATTGGATGCCGTGGCCAGCGCGTTGCTGCTGGAGCGACAGAAGTTTCTGGCGGCGCACGGTCTGGACGTGGCGGAATTTGGCCGGAATTTTTTCCGCATCGAAGCGGTGCCCGATTGGATTGAGCCCGAGGCGGCCGCGGGCTTCCTGCGCGATGCCCTCGCGTTGGCGCGGGACGGTCGGCTGGACGAAGCCAATCCGCGTCTGGCCGAGGAGGAGTTGGCGCGCCTCGCGGCCCAGAAGGCCGTGCGCCTGCCCGAGACGACCACGGAAACCGACGCGCATGCGTTGGCGGCCCAGTTGTTCGCCTGCGCGCAACCGCACACCAGCCCCGGCGGCCGACCCACGCATTTCGAAATGAGCCGCGGCGAATTGGCGAAACGGTTCCAGCGCGGAGTTTGAGACGGGGGCGTCGGGACAAGTCTTGGAGAAGCCGGATTTTTCCGGGGTCGCTGCCTAAATGGTTCAATCACCGTGCGGCATGGGGGAATCGCCCCTTGCGCGCGTGCGGCCGGGCGACTTGAATAGCGCCTGCATGTCCGCCTCTCCCACCGCCAAGAAGAAGTCGAAAACCGCCTCCAACAAGGCACTCAGTGCCGAAGCCGCTGCGCTGCAGGCCTCGATCCTCCACTACCTGAAATACAAGCTCGGTCGGGATGTCGAGGGGGCCACCCGCCGGGATTGGTGGATCGCCACGGCGACGGCCGTGCGCGACCGGATGATCGAGCGCGGACTCGAGACTTACCAGGCGCACCGCGAGGGCAACGTGCGCCGCGTCTATTATCTGTCGATGGAGTATCTGATCGGTCGCCTGATGGTGAACAACGTGATCAACCTCGGCCTGCACGAAGCGATGTTGGAAGCCCTCGGCGACCTCGGTCAGGATTTCGAAACGATCCGCGCGCAGGAGGAAGACATGGGTCTCGGCAACGGCGGTCTCGGTCGCCTCGCCGCCTGCTACCTCGACTCGATGTCGACGAAGGATCTGCCGGCAGTTGGCTATGGCATCCATTACGAGTTCGGTTTGTTCCGCCAGGAATTCGTCAACGGCCATCAGGTCGAGCATCCGGACAACTGGTTGATCTACGGTGCGCCGTGGGAAATCGTCCGGCCGGAATTCACGCAGTCCGTGCAACTCTTCGGGCGGTGCGAGCAGGTCTTTGATGACCAAGGTCAGGGCAAGTGGCAGTGGATCGATACGAAGACGATCCTTGGTTTTCCCTACGACATCCCGGTGGTCGGCTACGGCACCCAGACGGTGAACATCCTGCGCTTGTGGGCGTCGAAGGCCACGGAGGACTTTGACCTCAAGACCTTCAACGAGGGCGGCTACATCGAGGCCGTGCGCGAGAAGGTCTATGGCGAGACGATCTCGAAGGTCCTTTATCCGAACGACAAGACCGAGAACGGCAAGGAGCTCCGGCTCGTGCAGCAGTATTTCTTCGTCGCCTGTTCGCTGCGCGACGTCCTCCGCCGGCACTTCGCCAACCCGGTGAACAATTGGGAAAATTTCGCCGACAAGGTCTGCATCCAGCTCAACGACACCCACCCGGCGGTGGCGGTGGTCGAACTGACCCGGATCCTCATCGACGAGCAGAACATGCCGTTCGAGCGCGCGTGGGGCATCGTGACCAAAGTCTTTGCCTACACCAACCACACCCTGCTGCCCGAGGCGCTGGAGAAGTGGAGTGTGGGGCTGTTCGAGCGCGTGCTGCCGCGCCATCTGCAACTGATCTACCAGATCAACGACCAGCTGATGATCCTCTGCGAGGCCAAGTGGCCGGGCGACGACGCCAAGAAGCGCACGTTGTCGATCATCGAGGAAAACGGCGGCAAGGCTGTGCGGATGGCGAATCTCAGTGTGGTGGCCGCCTTCGCCGTCAACGGCGTGGCCGCCCTGCACACCCGCCTGTTGCGGGCGAACCTCTTCCCGGATTTCGACAACCTCTACCCGGGGAAATTCATCAACGTCACCAACGGCATCACGCCGCGCCGCTGGTTGCGCGCCTGCAATCCGCTCCTCTCCGAACTCATCAATTCCAAGATCGGCGACGGCTGGGTGCGCGATCTCGACCAGCTCAAGCAGCTGGAGAAATGGGCCGACGACGCGAATTTCCAAAACGACTTCATGGCGGTGAAGCGCCAGAACAAGGTGCGGCTGGCCGCGATCATTGAGCGGGAGTGCGGCATCGTGGTTTCACCGGACGCGCTCTTCGACGTCCAGATCAAGCGCCTGCATGAATACAAGCGCCAGCATCTGAACCTGCTGCACATCCTCGCGCTCTACCGCCGCCTGGTGCAGAATCCCGATCTCGACCTCGTGCCGCGCGTGTTCCTCTTCGCCGCCAAGGCCGCGCCGGGTTACGATCTGGCCAAGGCGATCATCAAGGCCATCAACTCCGTCGCCAAGACGGTGAACAACGACCCGCGCGTCAACGGCAAGCTGAAGATCGCCTTCCTGCCGAATTACCGCGTCTCGCTCGCTTCGCGCATCATTCCGGCCGCCGATCTCTCGGAGCAGATTTCCACCGCGGGCAAGGAAGCCTCCGGCACCGGCAACATGAAGCTGGCGCTCAATGGCGCGCTCACCATCGGCACGCTCGACGGCGCCAATGTCGAGATCATGGAAGAGGTGGGAGACGACAACATCTTCATCTTCGGCAACACCGTGGAGGAAGTGACCGCCTTGCAGGCGCAGGGTTACAACCCGTGGACCTACTACCACCAGGACGAGGAACTCCGCGCCGTTCTCGACTGGCTCGGCTCCGACTACTTTGTCCCGGGCGAGCCGACCAATCCGCTGGCCTCCGTGCGCGCCAGCATGCTCGAGGGCGGGGATCCGTTCCTCGTGCTCGCCGACTTCCGGGCCTATTGCGACGCCCAGCAACGGGTCGACGAGGCCTACCGCGACCGGCGCCGCTGGGCGCGCATGGCGATCCTCAACACCGCGCGGGTCGGCAAGTTCTCCAGCGACCGGTCGATCGGCGACTACGCCGAAAAAATCTGGAAGCTCAACCCCGTGACGGTGACCTGACGTCGCGCGATCCCCGCTGCCGTTCGAGTTCCTTGGTGACCTGTCGGCCGAAGTAGGTGCCGTTGAGCGCCATCGTGATTCCGAGCGTGCCGTAGATCACGCCGGGCACATACGGGTGCACGGGCAGGTAGGACAACCCGATGGAGAGGGCGCAGGTGGCGACGTTGACGAGGGTGCCGCCGAGTTCGAGCCGGGTGAGGATGACCTCCACCGGCGACAGGCGCAGTTCGTCGCGTTTGCGATAGGCGCGCCAGTAGAGCAGCGTGAAGAGCAGCCAGATGCCGCCGAGGCCCGCGCCGTAGACGCGGTAGACGGTGAAGAGATCCTCGAGGGTGTTGAAGCCGCCGCCACCGCCCAGCCACGCGCCGAAGAGGAACTTCAGCGGATAGACCGAGAAGAGCACGAGCAGCAAGATCGCGTAGTTCACGAGGCGGATGACCATGTCCTCCAGCCCGTAGCGGCGGAAGAACTTGTAGTGCACATTCCAGAACAGCATCAGCACCACGAACGAGGCGACGAAGGCGGGAAAGGAGCGGAAGACACCCTGCAGCCCCTCGAAGGTGGTCGGCACCTGTTGCGCGACGACCAGCAGCGTGACGGAAAACGCGAACACGCCGTCGGCGAGGTTCTCGAGTCGCGAGACCTCCTTGCCGCGCCAGCGGAAGTAGGGCTCAGGTTTGCGAAAAGGGAGGTGCTCGCGCCAACGCGGCCGGGATGGGCGGGGGTCATAAAGTTAAGGTGGGAACAGGGTGGAGATTCGTGCGACCGGTGTCGGCTACTTCTGGTTGCGCCGGCGCCAGGTCCAGGGCGCCACGGGCTCCTTGTCCTGCCAGAGGCCGAGACGTTGCTCGCGCGCACTGCGTTCGAGATTGGCGATGGTTTGGTCCTTCGGATAAAGCCGTTTATACCACCACGCCCAGCCCGCCGCCACGGTGTCCTCGTTGAGCGAGCGACCGCCGCGGTAGCTGACCTCGGCGATGAGCCGGCCATAGGTGTCGAGCGACTTGGCGCGGATGCGCACCTCGTGGCCCAGGATCTTCGCTTCCGTGAAGCGCTTCGCCTCGTCGCCCCGCTCCTGTTTCGCCTCGGGCGCGTCGATTCGCGCCAGGCGGACTTCGTGGAGATCCTCGCCTTTTTGCACTTCGAAGGAATCGCCGTCCCGCACCTTGGTCACGCGGGCCGTGAATTCGCGCAAGGCCACGGGCACCCGCGTCGAGCGGGCCTCCAGCACCGGGGCAAGGCCCAGCAGCACGACCAACAGCAGGGGGAGAAGGCGTGAGGGGGAATTCACGACGCGGCCAGACTGGGGTTGGCGGGGGCGTTTGCCGAGCCCGAAGGTTGGGCTATGCCACCCTTTGCCCTTGTGGGCGCGGAAGCGGTGCGCGATTTTTGGCGGCCATGGCAACGCGTCCCCAGCGGCTCATCCTCAAGTTCGGTTCGGGCATCCTTTCGAGTCCGAAGGGCACCTCCCTCGACCGGCGCCAATTCGCACGGCTCAGCGCCGAAGTGGCGGCCTTGGTGCAGGCGGGCCATCAATGCCTGATCGTGTCGAGCGGCGCCGTCGCCGCCGGCATGGATGCCCTCGGCCTGGCCGAACGGCCGCGGGAACTCGCTGCGCGGCAGGCCTGCGCCGCGATCGGGCAGACGCGCCTGATGGAGCTCTATGGCAAAATGTTTGCGCGGCACGACCTGCACGTCGCCCAGTTGCTCCTCACCCACAGCGATCTCGACAGCCGCACGCGCCACCGCAACGCCCGCAATACGCTCGAACAGCTCTTCGCCCGCTGCAACGTCGTGCCGATCGTGAACGAGAATGACTCCGTGGCGGTCGAAGAACTCAATCTGGGCGACAACGACCGGCTCAGCGCCGAGGTCGCCATCTTGGTCGGTGCCAGCCGGATTTTTTTGCTCACGAGTGTGGATGGCGTGCTCGACGCCGCCGGGCAGGTGATCAGCCGGGTCCGCGACATCAGCGCCGTCGCGGGCTTCGTGCGCCAGGACAAGGGCCGGCTCTCGGTCGGAGGCATGACGACCAAGTTGCAGGCGGTGAAGATCGCCACCGATGCCGGCATTCGCGCCCACGTGCTCAACGGCCGCACGCCCGGCCTGCTGCGCGCCGCCCTGGCCGGTGAAACGGTGGGCACCGCATTTACGGCCCGTCGGAGGTAGTCATGCCGGACCTCGCGCAACAGATTCACGAACTCGGTCGCCGCGCCCGCGCCGCCGCGCCCTTGCTGGCGCTGGCGACGACGGAGCAGAAGAACCGCTCACTGCTCGCGATTGCGGAAGCATTGCTCGCCGCCCGGGTGGAAATTTTGGCCGCGAACGCCGCCGATGTGGCAGCCGCCGAGGCGGCGGGACTCTCCGGGGCGATGCTCGACCGGTTGCGGCTCGACGAGCCGCGGCTCACCGCCATGGCTGCGGGCGTGCGCGGCGTGGCCGAGCTGCCCGATCCGGTCGGACGAACCCTGCGCGAATGGAATCACGCCAACGGCCTGCGCTTCGCCAAGGTCGCCGTGCCGCTCGGCGTGATCGGGATCATCTACGAGTCCCGGCCCAATGTGACGAGCGATGCCGCGGCGCTTTGCCTGAAGGCCGGCAACGTCGTGATTCTGCGCGGTGGGTCCGAGTCGTTGCGCACCAACACCGCCCTCGCGGCGGCCCTCGGACGCGCCCTGGTCCAATCCGGGTTGCCCGCCGATGCCGTGCAATTGGTGCCGATGACGGATCGCGAGGCGGTCAAGCACCTCTGCGGCCTGAGCGAATTTATCGACGTGATCATTCCCCGCGGCGGCCGCGGGCTGGTCGAGACCGTGATGACCCACGCGCGCGTGCCGGTGATCAAACACTACGACGGCATCTGTGCGCTCTACGTTGACGTTGAGGCCGACCTGGCGATGGCCGGGCGGATCCTCCTCAACGCCAAATGCCAGCGTCCCGGCGTTTGCAACGCCGTGGAGACCCTGCTCGTGCACGAGGCGGTGGCCGCGGCTTTTCTCGCTGAGGCCGGTCCGGCCTTGCGGGGGAGGGGAGTGCAGTTGCGGTGCGACGATGCCGCCCTCGACTTGGTCGGCGGGGAACAGGCACCGGAAGTCATGCGGGCCGCACCGGAGGATTTCCGCACGGAGTTTCTCGATTTGATTCTGGCGGTGAAGGTCGTCGCGGGCCTGGAGGATGCCGTGGCGCATATCGCGGCGAACGGCTCCCATCACAGCGATTCCATTGTCACGGAGTCGACGACGACAGGGGAGCGGTTCCTCGCCGCGGTCGACAGCGCGACGGTCTATTGGAATGCCAGCACGAGGTTCACGGACGGCAGCGAGATGGGTTTCGGCGCCGAGATCGGCATCAGCACGGACCGCTTGCACGCCCGCGGCCCGATGGGACTCGAGGAGCTGACCACCTACAAATACATCGGTCGCGGCACCGGTCAGGTAAGGTAGCGCCCGCTTTCGCTTTGGGACGTGATCGGGCGACGGCTCAGACGGATTGACGATTGTAAAATGTGGCTTTTGCCGGAGCGGAGCACCCGCGAAAAGCCACACCGCGCGACTCGGTCATTGCCCTGGAACACCTTACCGTCATATTCCCCCGCATGAGCCAACCTGGAATGTGGTTTTCCCCTGTGGCTGAATAACACTGTTCACGCCGCTTCGATGGAGCTGATGGCATAGTCGGAAATGAAGAAGACCGAGCCCAGAGAAGAAGGCAGAAAAACCGGCGACGGGCGGGAGGCCGCAGGATCGCCGCTGGGGAGCCCCGACCTGGCTCAACTTTCCGTCAGAGCCCGCTCGGGGCTCCCCAGCGGCGATTTTAGCGCTGAAGAAAGATCGGTCGATTTTGAAAACCACCTTAAATTCGGTGGGCCACAGTCAGCGGCAATTTACACCGGACGAGTTCGCGCAGCCGACCCTCGCGGCTTTCGAACAAGGTCGCCACAGCTGACAACGGCCCGCGCTTGTCTTCCGCTCCGGCAACAGTCATGGAAGGAAGCATGCCCTTAACTGATCAGTACGTTGCGAGTGGCCGTCGCAGCTGATCGACATCGTTAGCCAAAAATGAAAACTCTACTTCTAGCGATTGCCGCAATTTTACTATCTAGTTGTGCCGCTCCTCCTCCTCCAGCTAGGCCGGCTTACAATCCGCGAGCACCACATAGCTCCTTCTTCAGTAAATTGCCACGACCGGCCTCAGGCACATTCAATATCACTTACATTCCTGCACATTTTACCGAACCCGATGACATTCGCGAGGCACGCCACCGCAGAATTAAGCTCATCATGATCTTGAAATTAGAAAAGGCAGGACTGAAATTCGATCCGACAGGCATTTCTGATTACGATATCAGCTATCACTATACGACAGGACCAGCTATTCTCGAAAGCGGCTTTTCGCATTCGTTTAATATACTTGTCCTTAATAGTAAAAACCGGAAAGGGTTTGATGAAGATCGAGTTTGGGACGGAAGCGTCTCAGTTAATGGTTGGCCTGATCGGGATATTGCCTATCTATTCCCCTCGTTTATCGATGAGCTCTTGGAGAATTTCCCGAAAAATCAAAATGACAGAAAGGCCAAGCGATGGGGTCAGGCTTTGTAGTTTGTAGTTGACGGCGGGGAGAAGGTATGATCCGGGGACATAGGTAACAGATAGTCCAAGGACATGGGTTACACTTTCAGGCTATGGCCTGGAACGAAGTAACCCCAATGGAACAGAAGCATCGATTCATCAGTCTGGCTGGCACGGGCAGGTTTACCCTGACCGAGTTGTGCGCGGATTTTCGTGTTAGCCGGAAGACCGGGTATAAGTGGCTGCGGCGATATCAGCAGGAGGGTGTGCGGGGCTTGCAGTGCCGCAGCCGCCGACCGCGACACTGTCCGCACCACACGGCCGAAGAGATCGAGCGGCTGATCTTGCAGGAACGCCGTCGGCACCAGACTTGGGGACCGAAGAAGCTGCAGGAATTGTTGCACTGCCAGCATCGGATCAAGCACCCGCCCGCCCGCAGCACGATCGCCGGGGTGCTCCGGCGGCATGGGCTCAGTCAGCGGCGGCGGCGCTCGCCGGGACTCTATCCGGCGCCACCAGCAAAGTTGACCAAGCCCACCCACCCCAACCACGTCTGGACGGTGGACTTCAAAGGCTGGTTCCTGACGCAGGATGGGGTGCGCTGTGACGTGCTCACGGTCTGTGACCGCTACAGCCATTACCTTATCGGGTGCCACGCCCGGCCCAATCAGCAGTTCATGAGCACGCTGCGGGTCTTCAAAAATCTGATGCGCCACCACGGCAAGCCGAGGATCATCCGGGTGGACAACGGCACGCCCTTTGCCTCGATGGGGCTGGGCCGACTCTCCAAGCTCAGCGTCTGGTGGATCGAGCAAGGCATCGCCGTGGAGTTCACCCGGCCCGGCAAACCCCAGGACAACAGCTCGCACGAACGCATGCACCGCGACCTGAAGGCCGAGTGCACCCAACCGTCCTCCGCGAACCGGCGGGCGCAGCAACGCCGACTCCAACGCTGGCAACAGCTCTACAATCACGTGCGACCCCATGAGGCGCTCCAGATGCTCAAACCGGCCCAAGTTTACCGTCGCAGCTCAAGACGGCTCGGTGAGAACGACAAGCCGCTCCAATATCCGGCAGGCTATCAGATCCGGCTACTCTCCGCCACCGGCCACCTCTGGCACGACGGCCATAACTACCATGTCGGCGAAGCCCTGGCCGGGTGCCGCGTCGGCTTGGTCGTCAATGCCTCGGACGTGACCGAGTTACACTTCGCTAATGTCCACCTCGGCAACCTCCTCTACGATCCGGCGGAACAACTCCGGCCCAAGGCCTTCATTGTTCCGCCCAACCACAAACCGCTCGTCATTCCACCCTCAATCACTAAACCAAAAGTGTAACCTATGTCCTTGGACTAAATGTAACCCATGTCCGGATCATACC
>JAUXOH010000073.1 GCA_030682505.1 Candidatus Didemnitutus sp.
CTCTCCCTCGAACCCGGCACCTTTCATGAGCGCTCGCAATGCCGCGGGGTCCTGCGCGACCCCATCCCAACACCACAGCCACGGAGTGTTGATCGTGGTTCCGCGAATTTCCGCCCACGTGGCGACGTGCAGGTGCGCCTTTAAGATGCCGGTCGCGGGAACGCACCGAACCCGCGGGAGCGTTGAAAAAAGTGCGGCTACTTCGCCCGATACTCCTGCCCCGATCGCAAACAGCACTTCTTCCTGATTGCGGTGCCACTCCTGGACTTTCTCGTAAACCAGGGTCGCAGCCGCCAGCGAACGGGGATTCCCTGAAAAAAGCGGAGCCGCTGCCGGTGTCGCCGCTCGATCAACCCAGGGAGGGGAGCGACCGTCCATGACGAGCGCCTTGAAGTCCTCCCGTCTTTTCGCAGCGGCAAAATTTTGGTCAAACCACCTCGCCCCCGCCTCTCCGATCGCTTCCGCCTTGGCCGGATTGGCCAGCAGGTCACGGGCCAGCCCCAAGAGCTCGTCTGCTGAACCGTAGGTCGCAAGCTCACGTCCATCCGCGAAAAGACGATTCATTCCGGCTTCCTCGGACAAGCGATCCGTCAGCAACGCAGCTCCGGCCGCGATGATTTCAAAAACCCGCAGATTCAAATCTCCGTTCAGACTGGCATTGAAGCCAACGCTCGAACGACCGTAGCTCCGCAACGCATCAAGCTGAGAGACAACTTTGGTCTTCACAGGAAGGCCCGCCTCGCGCAACGCCGTCAGGAGTTTCGTCCGTCGCGGATGGAAACGGCCCTCTTGACCGATAAACGCAAGACCCAGGTTGCGTTTGGCCCGCGCGTGACGAGCAGCCAGCACGACTTCATCCGAGTGCGGAAACGTCAGCCCAGGAAACCAACCGAGATTTTTTATTCCAGCCGAACGGAAGACAACACTGTGATGGTAGTCATACAGAAGAACCACGCGATCATACCGCTCCATGGTTGCATACTGTACCATGCCAACCAACGGCGATCGCAAGTGATGAGTGTCGGCCACCAAGAGTATCTTGGGGCAGCGAAGGGCACTCAAGTTTCGCGGCACATGCCGCCAACTCGCATCGACCAGGCAGACCACGACCTCCGGCTGTTGATCCTGCGGCAGGCACGCGACTTTGCGCGCGAGATCATATTCGCCCACCGGCGTCTTCACCGAAAGCCAGCGCCCGTCGGTGCGGCGAACGTCAGCCCAATCAGGGCCGCAACAAATCTGCTCCTCGCTCAGGACGGGAGGGGCCATGTAGTGGGCCGGCGAACCCGTGGCAAAGAGCACGCGCATAATCTCAGGCTTCGAGCCGGCTGACCAAGGCTGGCAGCATCGGGTTTTCCGGATGTTTTTCTTTCAGGATGGCCAGCGCGTCCCGGGCGAGTTCGGGCGCGCCCGATTCTGCAGCGAGATCGGCCAGCATCAGCCAACCCGCGGCTGGCTCGGGATCAAGCCGCAGGCTCGCTTCGAGTGCCTGGACCGCATCGCCCCCTCGTCCCGATTTCCGCAGTGCCACAGCCAAATCATACCAGACGCGAGCACTGGCGTTGGGGGATCCAACCACAGCCAGCAGGTAGTCCACCGCCCGCTCCGTTTGCCCGAGCTCGAGGAGCGCTGCCCCCAAGACCGCCCGCGCCGGATTGTTCATCGGTTCACTCCGCAGCGCCGCCCGCGCTTCTGACGCAGCGAGGAGAAAATTCCGTTGCTCAATGGCAACCATACCGCTCGCCACATGAACCCCTGCCGAGACCGGATCGGGGGGCAGAAGGAGTGGCCTTTTTTGCGCCGCAAATCTCGCCACCCCACCGGCAATCAGTTCATCAAATGAGAGTTCAAGGAGATCACCGAACGCATCGCCGGCCGCGAGCGGATCGAGCGCCAGCGGACCCGTGGCCATCACGGTCTCAATCCGCCCGGACAGCTCTTTGCGCACCTCGACTCGACTGACCAGACGGAGGGCGATTGCCGCGTAGCCCTTTTCGGTTTGCGCGACGAAATCGTCGAGCCCCAGAGACCGAAGCAAGGCTGCCACGCGTCGACTGCGAAAGGAGGTGCCCTCGACGGTAACGACCGGCACTCCCGCCTTGAGCGCGAGCAGAGCCGCCGTCTCGTCTAGGGAGGGTTGCACGTCCAGAAAGAGGTCGGACAAAGCCAGCAAGGCCTGCAAGTCAGCGGGATTCGGCAACGGCGTTGGGGAGATGATCAGGCGATTGCCGTCGACGCCATGTTCCCCCAATATCCGATCAAAGGCGGCGCGGAACTCCTGGTCGAATCCCGCCGGACCCGTGCCAGCGCGTTGAAGCAGGAGTGAGGTTCCCGGTGCTGCGGCAAGTAATTGCGCCCACTCGTTCATCGTTCCGGGAAGAATTTCCCGCCAGTCAGCGGCCGCGGTCAAAAGCACTTCCGTTTCCGGCAAACCGGCCTCCGCTCGCGTCAGGGTTCCTCCTGCCACGGGGACCAGCGAGTCATCAAACACCCGGGAGGGGCCCGCCATGACACCCAATCGTTCCGTAAATTCACCCGCTGAATCCGCGATCCCGGTGAGAGCGCCGGCCACAAACAGATCGATGTTGGCCCGACCGGAACTAACCCAGTTTTGCCCGCCCGTAATGACCTGAAGCGGGGCCAGACGATGCTGCGCCAGACGACCGATGCCTGAGTCCGCCCGCGTTAGATCTGCCGCGAAAACGATCACGTCCAGACCGGCAGACGACAAGGCGATGAGTCTCTCGTTGTGTTCCTCGGGGAGCAAAGAAAGGCTTCCGGAGACCTGACGACATTGCCGCTCCCATTGCGTGCCTGAGGCGCGCTCGTGGTAGACGATGGTCTCAAATCTTTCTGGATCCAGTTGCGTGCAAAGCGGAATCGCCGCGAGGGTTTCCGCTGACCCGCCCAGCGTCGGCAGCAGGATTGCCACTCGGAGGCGACGGCCGGTGCGAGCGAATGGGATTACTGGCAAATCGGACGAGATGCTCGCGCGATTGCTGCGGACCGCGAGATGCGCCACCGTCTCAAAATGCTTGCGCAGGTCACCTGCGCTCATGCGAAGGGCGAAAGCATCGTCCTGACCTTCATTGAGGCGCAGCGCAAACTGGACCACCGCCGACCCCGGATTGGCCGCCGCCCAGCGCGTCAGGTCGCCCAACAGGCGTTCGCGGTAACGAGCGTAGCCATCCACCTGGCCAGATACCGAAAAAAGACCGACCGGGGCGAAAAGCCATTTGCCGAAAATTTCCCGCATCCATTCCGGTGCGGAATCAAGTTCCGGCGGAAAACTCCCCTCCCACGCCGGTCGCAAGAGCATACGCGCAATGAGACCCTGCCGGTTCTTGGCGAACGGAACCGGCTCCGTGTCCTCCGCCGCAAGTCGCTCGTGCACACCGGTGCCCAGAATCGCAAGAATCAGGGCTGATGCATCCTCCCACCAGGGAGGAGAGTTCTGGCGGCGGGGTTCGTTGGCGACCGCGGCCGAGGCGGCTCGAATCGCTTCCATCCAATCCAGCCACAAGCCGATGGACGACGGATCACCCAAATAGCGGTCCAACGCATTGCGCGCCTGCCTTAGGTTCTTCGCGCAGGACGATGCTGCGTCCAAAGGTTTGCTGGCAGGGTCAAGCAGGGGCGAAAGGGCGCAACCATCAGAGGTCTGGGGGAATGGGGCAGAGCGCATGGGTTTCGCGATACTGCATGCTTTGGGCCAATCCACTAAAGGCACTCCGAAGATATTTATAGATAGCTATTACCGCTTTTTTAACAAATCCATGCAGGGATTAACTCCCTGATTCGACGCCGCGCTCAAATTCCCCGGCAATTTCTGCCGCACCGCTGCCGCGCGTTGGTTTCATTCCCCCCGCGAACCTGCCACGGCGCAAAGTCCGATCGAGACGGACTCGGCTCAGTCACATCTTCTCCCTGGGGCAGGCCCTTCTGCTGCCAGCCGTCCTTGGATCTGCGAGGCGCGGATTAAATGCTGCTCTGGCCCGTTGCGTGGCAGTAGGTCGCCCAGCATTCGCGCAACGCCGCGCCAAACCGCTTTGCTTGCCCGGCGTGATCTAGCAACGGACTGCGTTGCATCTCTTCCCGCAGATGAGCCCGGAGATTCGCCAGCTGGATCGGATCGGAAGCCAAGGCAGCCGCCTTCTCGATGTAGTCGTCCCACGTTTCCGCAATCCACTCGGGGTGGCCGATCGCAGTGAGCAGACTGGCCCCCACTCGCGAGGCATGGCGATCGCCCCTCCGGCTGACGACCGGTACGCCCATCCAGAGGGCTTCGCACGTCGTCGTGGTTCCATGGTAGGGAAAGGTATCGAGCGCGATGTCGATGCGCTCATACAACGCCAGATGATCGCGGACCTCGGGAGTGCCTTTCAAAATCTGCACCCGGTCGCGGGAAACCTGCCAGGCTTCGAGCGCGACGTGCAGCTCTCCACCGAGCGACGGATCAAACTGACCCGACGGCTTGAGAACCAGCTTGGAGTTCGGAACGCGCTGCAGAAGCTGGCTCCAAGCTTCGAGCAGCTCGATCGAAAGCTTGGCGAAATTGTTGAAACAGCCAAAGACGACACCTGGAAAAGTTTCGTCGACCTTCCGCGCCGGCGCAGGCGAATCACTCGGCGGCTGGTAGGTCCATGCCGTCGGCGCCAGTCGAACCAAGCTTTCCGTGCTGTAGGCATCAGCCTCACCAACCGGATCCGAAATGGCGTCCACGAACCGATAGTCGATGGCCCGAACCCCGGTGGTATCCGGATAGCCGAGGTAGGAAATTTGCACGGGCGCGACACGTTGCGCCAACAGCGGCAATCGGTTGAAACCCGTGTGCCCGGCCAGCTCGACCAAAACGTCCGGTGCGTCCGCCAGAATCATCCGCTCGACCTCACTGTCGGCGATGCCGACGACATGCCTCCAGCGCGCCGCGCGCTTGCGCAACCGTGCGGAAACGTGGTCCACGACGTGATGATCGTGATAGAGCAACAACTCGAATTCGTTGGGATCCAACCGGTGCAACAGGGGCTCGATGAAATACGTGACCGAATGGGCCCGCAGGTCCGGCGACAAAATCGCGAGTCGAATCCTGCGCGTCGGGTCGGCCACGTGGGGAAAGTGGCGCACCTTCCCCTGGCCGACCGACCGACCGAACTCCTCATGTTCCGCGAACAGGCGCTCCCGGGAAATTCCACTCAGGTAATGCAGATCCATCAAGCGATAGCTTCGCGCGTTGAAGTGACCCGGCGCCAACTCGATCGCGCGATCGTAGGCCGCCACCGCTTCCTTGATCCGATTCAGTCCGTGCAACGCCATGGCCCGACCGAAGTGCGCCTTGGCCATCTTGGGATCGGTCTGGATGGCCTGATCCTGACACCGGAGGGACTCCGGATAGCGGTGGGCAAGAAAGAGGCTTTCCCCCAGTTGGTAGAGCGAGGCGGCGTCGGCCGGACCGCACTCGACGGCCCGCTGCTGACAAACCAATCCTTCGCTCGGCGATCCCAGCACGGTCTTGACGAAACCGAGCACCCGCCAAGCCTCGGCATGGCGGGGTTCCTTCTGGAGGATTTGTTCCAACAGCTTCCCGGCTTCACCATTCTTGCCCAACTTGGCCTTGGTGATCGCGAGCCTCATGGCACCCGGAATCGCCGCGAGGTTTTCCCGCACGGCCCGCTGGAGCAGGCTTTCCGCCTCGGGCAACCTCCCCTCCTCCATCGCGATCGCCCCGGAGAAGAACAGCGCCTCGTAACAGCGCGGCGCGGTGCGCAACAGCACCTGCAAGACCGCGTTGGCTTCGACCAGGCGCTTGGCATCGAGCAATTTCGCCGCCCGCTGGAGCTCATGCTTGACCTTGGCGGCGTTCATGGCGCCAAGTTCATGAGCTGCCATCCAGCTGATCGAGCCAAATATTCCTCCCCGCCAATCGGTCCCGTGAAACGAAGCAGCGGCAGGTGGGAGTGGGACATAGGTTGAGACGCGGATGGCCCGGACCATGGACGGGCCGGCTCGGGTGATTCGCTCCGGGTCCAATCGGCCCATTGCTCACACTCTTGAGAAGAACCCCCTCAAGTCTGCGGCCGATCGTCCGATGTGCGGACACAAGGTCGCCGATGGCAAATCCACGCACAGCGCCGACCGTGATCCATTCCCATGGCCCTTCCCTCCCCGATGTTCTTCCCAGCTCCCGTCGTCCACCACGACGCAGAGATTCGCCGGCGGATCAACGCCTGTCCCAAGCTGGCCTCGCTGCAGGTGAACAACCAGGCCCTGAGCGAACTCGTGCGCTCCGACCTGAGCCTGACCTCGCAGATCGCCGAGATCATCCGGCGCGATCCCTCACTTTCCGCGCGACTCCTGCGCATGGTCAATTCCGTCTATTTCGGCCTCTCGGCCCGGGTGAACAACATCGAAGAAGCGGTTTTCTTCCTCGGCTTGCGCCAGATTCGCGAGCTGTCCGTGGCCACCCCGGTGATCGAGGAACTGGAACGACTGCAGGGCAAGATTTCCACCCCCCTTCCTTGGAAAGATCTGTGGGCTCACAGCCTCGCCACCGCCATTCTCACCCGCGAAATCCTGCGCGCCACCCCGCTCGCGATCGATGATGACACCGACTACCTAGTCGGCCTGCTGCACAACGTTGGCAAAGTGGTGATGGCTTACGCCTTCCCCGACGAACTCGTGCAAGTATGCAACACCCCGGTCGCCTCGCCGGCCGCCATCTGCGCCCTCGAACGCAAGCTCATCGGCTGGGATCATGCCCAAATCGGAGCCTATTACCTCCAAAAGCACCAGGTTTCCGAGGAGATCACCATCGCGGTGCAATACCACAGCGAGCCCGAGCGGGCGCCGCGCCACCAACTGTTTGCGGCGGCGGCCCAAGTCGCGGACCACTTGGTGCGTCACGCGGGAATTTCCGGGGGCTTTGAAAAGGTCGCCTTGGTCGAACGGGACAGTTGGATCAAGCTGGAAGGCTGGCGCATTCTTTACGGTGCCGACGGCGACGAGGCGATGCTGGCCCGCGCCTCGATCGAAAACGCTCTCCAACGCCTGCCCGCAATGTTGAGCGGTTTGGTCTAGGTGCCGACGGCGAGAATCACCCCCGCCTGGCGCTCAAGTTGGACGCCATCTGAGCCGTATAACTTACAACATGTCCGTCTCGACCAGCGATCTCT
>JAUXOH010000076.1 GCA_030682505.1 Candidatus Didemnitutus sp.
TGCGAGAGACAAGCGCCAAAGTCCGCTGGCGGGGGAGGAATACACAGAGGAGGTTTCCATTTGTTGCCATCTTAACCCCAACCCACCCCGTTGTCACCACCTTAACCTCAACCCAACCCCGCAAACCTTGATGCATATCAAGAAGTTTTACCATTCCGGGCTTTCGTGTTGCCGGATTTCGGACCTGCACGGGGGAAGATTCGCGCGCTTACTCCGCGCAACCCGGCTGCCGGCGCCGCGCCCAGCTTGCGAGATTCATCCGGCGCAGCAGGACTCGACTGCGGGGACCCTCCCCGACCCTCCGCCTTTCGGTTGTTTGGCCTCGCAGATCATCCTCGCTTAGATAGACTCGCACCAGCAGTTAGCTGGTGCCGTTTCCGACACCACCGCCCACCATCAAACCCCCTGATCTTATGTCCGAACTTGCAGACAAACTCGCCGAAATGGACCGGTTTCTTTCCATCCTCACCGAACTCCAGCACGACAAAAAACGCATGATCGAACGCTTGGCCCGCTTTCAAGGCGAAGCAGATGCGGCCGGCTTCAAGGATCTCGCCGCCAAGTTTGGCGATGCCTGGTCCTCCGCGTCCCTGACCTTCACCAAACTCGACACGGTGCACAGCGACTTTCAGGTGGTATAAGACGGCCAACGAAGGCTAAGCGGCAAGAAAGAGTCGGGCTTTGAGCGGTGCCCTCGGGCGGTTGCCGTCGCGGATGCAGTCGAGCCGAGCGAAAGTTCCAGGTCCGGGCTCTAGTCTGGGCGTTGCAGCCAGCGCGCAGGAACCGAACTGCCCACGGATCTCCTGGTCCCACGCCTTGCCGCGAACGAGTTCGCATTGATCGAATCAGACTCCACGCCCGCGACACGGAGAGCGGCGGCGATGCGCTTCACCGCCCCCGCGTCCTGCGACGCGTAGCTGAGGAAGACGGCTTTGTTCGAGTCGCTCATTTCAATTGATCATCTGCGAGACCTATCTTGCGCAAGAAAACCGGCCAGCGCGGATCGGTATGCAAATTCTGCAGAACGACACCCGTCTTCGACCACGCGATCGCCGCATCCCTGATATCGTAAGCGCGGTTCAACCACACAAACGCTTCGTCCCGATCACCAGTGTCGGCATAACTAATGGCAATATAACCCGTTAGCGTCGCGCTGTAGTTCGCGATCAGTTCATTGCGCAGCTTCGTGCCCCCGACCAGATCCCCCCTACGAAAGCAGATGAATGACTGGATGGCCACCCGATAGCCTTCGTTTGGCTCTTGCTTCGCGATCGCTTCGGCCTCGGACAACCGTCCCACACACGCCAATGCCCGCGCCAGATGCGTGCGAAACTCATCCGCCGCCGGTGCCAGTTCGATCGCCCTGGTTATCGGTTGCAGGCTTTCCTCAAAACGACCCGAGACTTCGAGCAAGACACCCAGATAGAATTGCACTGTTGCACTCAGTGGATCCCGCTCCACAGCCCGCCGGGCCAGCGCTATCCCCTCATCAACCCGACCGATATTCACGTATAACACGGCCGCATCGACCATGACGACCGGATTTTCCGGCGCCAGCTGGAGGGCCTGTTGAAATGATTTCTTGGCCTCCATCCAGTCCCAGTCCGCGGTGCGTTGCACCCACCCCAAGGCATCCAGACCGACGACTTGCTTCGGATCCAATTCCAGCGCCCTCTGCGCCGCCGTCCGCGCCTCTCTCATTCCTTCCAAAGCAGGCAAGCCGCCGAAACGGGCCAGCCGCTGGTAGACTTGCGCCAATTCCGCCCACGCCGCGGCATAGCCCGAGTCCCGCTCTATTGCCCGGCGATACAGGATAATCGACTGGTTCCAACCCTCGATATTTTCCCGCTGCGCGAGGTGTCGTGCTTCCAGGAAGAGCCGATAAGCCTCGGGATCGATCGCCGCCACCTGGGCCACGCCAGCGATTTTCAGCTCAAGATTCCGGGCGATCAGCCCCGCGATCTCGTCCTGCACGGCGAAGATGTCCTTCAGGTCGCGCGTGAAAGTTTCCGACCAAACATGAAAACCATCGGAAGCCTTGATGAGCTGCGCGGTGATACGAACTTTGTCGCCCTGCTTGCGCACGCTGCCTTCGATCACGTAGGCCACGCCGAGCTGCCGCGCGACCTCCGGGATCGGCGTGTCCTTGCCCTTGAAGTGAAACGCCGACGTGCGCGCCGTCACCTTCAGTCCCGGCACCTGCGCCAAGACATTGAGCAACTCCTCGCTGATGCCGTCGGAGAAATATTCGTTGGCCTTGTCGTCACTGAGGTTCGCGAAGGCCAGCACGGTGACGGACTTGTCCGCCGGGGCGGATTTGTCGTCCACTGCGGCAATCGCGGGCCCCGGTTTTTTCGGAGTGGGAGTGAAGCGCGGATCGGCGTCGAGCCGCGCCTGCAACGCTTGGAACTGCGGCCGGCTGCGGACACCGTCCCACGCCGGATTCAGCCGCAAGTCAGCCGCGCTGACAAATCTGGTGGCCGGCCGCTCCCCGCGCTTCATCCCTTCGATGACGCCCTCGATGCGCTGCTCCAATTCGTCGAGCAACTCTTCCGGCGAAAGCAGTCGGTCCAGCTTCTCGATATTCAGGAGGGCTCTCCTATGCGCCGGCGCTTCCAGCGAACGTTGGTAGGTCTCGCGGGCTTTCGCCTTCTCGCCCAGCGAGGCCAGCAAGTAAGCCTTCCACTCCAGCAGATCGCGGTCGTTGGGCGTGCCGGCCAGCCGTTGCTCGACCAGCGTGAGCGCTTGCCGCCAGTCTTCCCGCGCCGCCGCGAGCTTGCCGAGCTCGGCGTTGGCATCGCCGGTCACCGCGGCCTTCGGACCGGTGATGCCCCAAGTGAGCCAGTCGCGCGGCACCGTGTTGAGGAAATTCAGCAACTCCGCCGGTTCCCGTCGCCAGCGATATAGGCGCACGACCGCGGAAATGCCGTTGTCCTCGGCCATCTCGTCGGCGGGAAGTTTGCGCAACGCCGCGAGCGCACGGTCCGGGTCGCCGTGCCATCCCAAGTCGAGGAAGACGCGGAGCGTGATGTTACCCGAAATGGGCTGCACCGCGATGGATTGGTCGAGCGCCGCGTCCGCCTCGGCGATCCGGCGGACGCTTGTGAAGGTCCAAGCCTTCTGCATCAGCGCCGTCGCGGCGCCGCCCGGCAGCCGGGCCGCCTCGTCATTGCAGGCCACTGATTCCTCGAACTTTCCCTGGGCCGCCAAGAGCTGCCCGAGAATATCCAGCACCCGGAATTCCCGCGGATTTTCCTGGCTGAGCGCGCGCAGCACCGGTTCCGCCTGGTCGGCCAGCGGCCGGCCAGAAACGAGGACCAGAAACGTGGACTGGGCCAGCCGCGCTTCGAACGACTCTGGCGCGAGGTTGAGCGCCTTGGCCGCCTTGCTGCGCGCATTCTCACTCCGCCGCTCGGTCCGATCGAAGCTATGAAACCACATCCGGGTGTCGATCTGGCTGGCGACGGCCCAAGCCTCGGCCTCGATCGGATCGAGCGCCAGCGCGCGCTCGCAGAGGAGTGCCGCGGTGTCGAACTTGCTGGCCGCACCGCCGGGCTTGACCAGCAAAGCGCGGGCTTGGGCGGTCAGTTTGCGCGCCTCGGAAAGCGGCGCGGCGGGCTTCGCTCCTTCGATTGATACGCCCGTGGCCGGTGCCGGTTCGGACTTCTTCCACGGCTGCCAGATGGCGAGGGCGACGATGGCGGCCAACCCAGCGATCGCGGGCACGAACCAGAGGCGGGATGTCGGGCGTTTCCGCTGTAGGGCGGGGTCTCCCTTCCCCGCCGCATTTCCCGTTCGCACTCCCGACGGCGGGGTCGGGAGACCCCGCCCTACAGCGGCGGCTGCGCCGCCGAGGACAGCCTTCACGCGCGCGCAGAATCTCTCCGGCGTCTCGCCACCGGGCAGGCGGGTCCATTGCACGGCGCGAAATTCTTCCGGCACATGCGCGTCGGCATCGCGAGTCGCATCGATCACGACCGGGAGCAGGAACGGTTTCGCGTCGGCCATCGTGTGCGTGCGCTGCGCAGCGATTTTCCATTCGAGCCGGAAATAACCCTCAAGCCGCGCCTGTGTCGCTGCTGAGATGATCGGCACGAAGAGCGCGCACGCTTTCACCTGTCCGCGAATTTTCTGGTCCCACGCGTCGCCGCCGACGAGTTCGCTTTGGTCGAACCACACCTCGACGCCGGCGGCACGGAGCGCGTTGGCGATGCGCTTGGCCGCCTCCGCATCTTGCGAGGCGTA
>JAUXOH010000080.1 GCA_030682505.1 Candidatus Didemnitutus sp.
TCCTTCGATTGGTTGAAAATCGAGGATGCCCAGTGGGTCTGGGAGGTTGTCGCGTGGACGGTGTTCGGCTTCCTCGCCAACACCTTGATTTCCCTCTTCAAGCACTGCCGCGAACGCACCTACAGTGCGGATGAATTCCTGCTGATCTTTCCGAAGCTGGTGCTGGCGCCCTTGCTGTCGGTCGTGGTGGTGGCGTTGTGGTCGTCGGGTATTTCCACCGCGCCGATCAATTACCTCAATCTGCCGGTTTTCCTGGTTTTTGCCTTCAGCTTGGGCTTCTGCACCGAACAACTCTACGTCGCGGTGAAGGACATCACCGGTTGGTTCATCTCCCGCTTCGTCAAAGTCTCGGAAGACCGCGTGGCCGAGCTGGCGAAGAGCGTGCCCTACGTCTTCGTCAACCCGCCGCCCGCCGCCAGTGTCCCGCCCCCCGCGAATCTCAAACAGCTGCGCGAGCGGATCGACTCGGTCGCGAAGGCGGAATTTGAGCGCGGCACGGTAACCCTGTCGTCCTCCACGTCATGAAATCATCGTCTTCCTTGCTCCTTCGCCCGGGGTTCGTTGTCGCCCTGCTCGCCGTCGTTTTTCTGAGTGGCTGCTACAGTCGCAAGGAGGCCGCGCTGGTCACTGCCCGTCTGGGCGCAGCTTCCGAGAAAACAGGATTGCTCGTGACGAAACTGGCCGAGGCTGACGCCGACAACGTGAAGGCTTTGCAGGAATTGCACCAAGCCTTCCTCACGGCGCAACAACAGCGTGCGCTCGCGACGGTTGAACTGAAGCAGAATGAATTCCTGCAGGTCATCGGCACAAATGAGGCCGCCCTCTATCGTGACGTCGCCGAGGAGCGGGCCCGGTTTATCGGACTCTTTTTCACCCAAGTGAACGAATCGATGAAGCCGCTGCGCGCCAAGGAAACGGAACTGGCGGCGGCGGCGGTCAAGGCAAAGAAGGCACGGGAGGAGTTCCCGAACGACAAGGATCGCCAACTCGCCTCTCTCCAAGCGGACGCGCAATATATCGCCTTGGCCTATTCCATCGCCCAGTTGGCGGGCGAGGCGGGACGCAGGGCCTATGCCGACGCGGACGAAGCGGTGGAGAAAGTAATGCAGGCAAGTGCGACCGCGGCGAATGACGCTCGCCAGAAAATCCGGGCGGCGGCCGAAAGCTCCCGGAGTAAGATCCGCGCCGCCACGCCGCCGGTGGCGAATCTGCCGGGACTTGGAACCGAAAGCTACAAGGCCCTGTCCGCATACGTGACCGCTGTGCGCGCCAGCAGTGACCAGTTTGCCCTCTATCTCCAGTCAAACAGCCTCGCGACCAACTCCTTCGCGGCGTCCTTCCTCAAGGGCTTCGGCGAGAACATCGTCGGCGCAGTGACCGACGGCCTCCAAGGCAAGGCGCCGAAGGCCTCCGAGGCCATCAAGGAAGCCAAGGACATCGGGAAGCTGCTGTATGGCGACGTCCTCGCGGACAACGACACCTACGGAAAGGCGATTCTTGAGCTGTTCGGAAGTCTGACTGAAAAGACCAAGGGCGATCTCTTGGCCAGCGCCCGCGCCACCGCCGAGAATTACATCACCAAACAGCTGACGATTTTGCAGGCAGACAAGCCTGCTCCGGCCAAGTAGTTGGCATCAACCACACCCCGCCATGTCCCAGACCCCGTCGCGACCCCAAATCGATCTCAATGCCCGCCACCCGGAGATCATGCTCCGGCACCTGCCGCCCGATGTTCACGCCACCGTCGAGCAGGTATCGGCCAACGTCAGTCAATCGCTCGACAAGCTCTTCGGGGAATTCAAGGACAACATCGACGCGAAGGCCGCCGAGTTCGCCAACGGCATTTTGCCGGCCGACCTGGAGAAACAGCTGGATGGTATCGCCGAAGACTACGCGAAGGAACTGGCCGCTGGCTTCACGACGGAATTTGGCAACCTGCAGGCTGCCTTGACCAAGGCGAAAAAGTCGGCGAGCGACGCGGGTGTTGCGGCGGCCGCGGTGCAGCAGGATGTTGCCGCACTGAGCGAGAGCGTGGCCGCGCTGGAGAAGAAACTTGGCGACATGCACGCGAAGCTGAAGGCCTTCGGCGGCAAGTCGGCCCGCGTGATCGTGGGCGGCGCGGTGAAATATGTCACCGGCGGGCTGCTGTGATGGCAGGCGGCGGTGCGGTCTAGTCGCCGGCTGGATGCGGGAAGGCGAGGCAGGACTCGGGAAACGCGCGTTTCCGCTGCAGCCAGCGCACGCGGCACAGGCTGTTGGTGAGCGCTTCGTGCAGGGCTGACCCAAAGTCGTAGGCGCGGTCATCGTAGCCCGCGGCCTCGATTGCCGCGTCCATGCCGAGCATCACCGCGAACATCCGCGCCCGCAGCACAGGGATGTAATCCGGACTCGGGTCAACGTCGGGATCGGCCACATGCGCGGTGCAGATCTCGGCATTGTTGGAGTGGTGCGCCCGGCAGATCTCGGGCCGGCCGGCGTAGACGGTGCAACTGCCATCGCGCAGCAGCGAGCAGGGCTGCATCAGCCGGGAACGTGCTTCCTCGTCGAGCCCGGCCACGCTCGCGCGCCGTGCCGCGGTCCGCTCGATCACGCCGGCGAGGTCGGCCGGGGAGAAGTTCAGCTGGATGAACTCGGCGGTGTAGAACACCTCGTGCGCCTGCACGTCCACGGGCACGCTGCAGCAGATGCCGCATCCGGCACAACACGCGACCTTCGCCAACTCTTTGGCCGGCGTCTCCGTGTAGGTTTGCTCGAGCTTCTGCAGTCCCCAACCGACCGCCGCGAGCATCTCCACCGGTCCACTGACCGAACGCAGGCGCTGCGCCATCCCTTGGGTGGTATCGGCGTAGAGCTGCTGACGTTGTTTTTCGAGGGCCGGGGAGAACATGATGACCCGCCCATCGCCGCACGACCGGCCGCAAACCGCGACAAAAATTCCCGCGAGCGATCGTCCGTCGACCCGCAGGGTCGTTTTGTTGTCGGGCTGCAACCGGACGCGGGCCGGACGCGTCATCCCCGTAACGCCTCCTTGCCCCCCATGAAACCCTCGCTTCGTTTGCTTCTGCCCTTGCTCTGTCTGGCCGCGGTGAACGCGGCCGGGGCGGCGGGGGAGCTGTCGCGTCGCGAGTGGATCGTTGATGGCGTGCCGCGGGTGGGGTTGGTGCACACTCCCGCCGGTCGCGCCGCAGGCCCGGTTCCGGTGGTCTTTGTCTTTCACGGCCACGGGGGCTCGATGCGCCAGGTGGCGCGGGCGGCCCCGGTGCACGAACTGTGGCCGGACGCACTCGTGGTCTATTTGCAAGGGCTGCCGACTCCCGGCCGGCTGACCGATCCCAAGGGGGAAAGAAGTGGCTGGCAGGCCGGACCCGGCGACCAGCACGATCGCGATCTGAAGTTTTTCGACACGGTGCTGCAGGACCTGCGGCGCCAGCATGCCGTCGATGCGAAACGCATCTACGCCACGGGCCATTCCAACGGCGGCTCCTTCACCTATTTGCTTTGGGCGACGCGCCGCGAAGTCTTCGCGGCCTTCGGACCGTCGGGCTCACTCGCGAGCCACGATTATCCGCCTCTCCAGCCTGCGCCCGTGATTCACATTGCAGGGGAGAAGGACGAACTCGTGCGCTTTGCGTGGCAGCAGCAGATGATCCAACAACTGCTGCGCACCAACGAATGCGGGCCGGGGCAACCGGCCGGTGAGGGCGTCACGCTCTACCCCTCAAAAATCGGAGCGCCGGTGAAAACCTACCTCACCGCCGGCGGACACCAGTATCCGACGTCGGCGACGCGGTTGATCGTGGAGTTTTTCCAGCAACAGCGGCGACCCTAGCGGGGCCGAGGGAGACCGATTTTCGCCGAGATTTCCAACGGCCCGTCGTCATTCCACGCCGGCCGCAGCAGCAGGCCGGTGGCATGCTGGTAGTCGTGCAACACCACGTCGTTTTGCGGCGTGAACGGGCAGGGACCATGGCGCGTGTAGGGCTCGTAGGTCCGGTAGATCAGGTCGCAGAACGCCGGATCAAAGTAGAACTGGCTGGTCAGCTCGACGCGATCGGCCGTGAAGATCTTGAAATGAAGATGGGGGGCCCGCGGTTCATGCCATCCCGGGAAGATCGTGGAAAAAGACACCTTGCCCTGGGCGTCGCTCACCTGTGCGCCGCGCAGGAAGCGTTTTTCATTCACCGGGGGAACCGGCTGGGCATCACGGCCGACGAGCCGGAACGTCCGCCAAAGGTCGTGGGCGATGTCCTCGGGGTAGCCGCTGTAGACACCCTCGGCGTCACACTGCCAGATTTCGACGACGGCGCCCTCGATCGGCGCGCAATGGGGCGCATGGACGAGTTGCAATTGGAGTTCGAGTTCCTTGCCGACGCGGTCTTCCCGGAGGTCGCTGCGCTCAGGCGCGGGAATGAAGAACGGCCCCTCCGGCTGCGCGGCGGTGAGCACGCACAGATCACTCGTCACCCGGGGTGCGGCGGTGAGGTTGAGCGCGTCGTTGCTGGTCCGCCGCACGGCCCAGCCAATCAGGCTGTTCCGTTTGACCCAGGCGGTGAGCCCGGCGAGGGCCGCGGCACCGAGGGCGCCCAAAATGAACTGCCGTCGCGTCGGTTTCTGCATGAGCAAGGTTTTGATCGGGGCTGGCCGCCGGGGTGCAGGCACGCGTTTCCTAGTTTCACCTCTCCGGCACGACAAGCAGACTTTCCCGGTGGCACGGGGTGATGACTTGAAAAGCAACGTGCCGGGTCCACTAAAACCTTGGCCCGAGGGTTGGGCGCGGCATCGTGGGCGGCACTCGCATGACTCAACCCACGTCCACTGCCACCTGGGGCCGCTATGAATTGCTGATGCCCGCTGAGATTGAGGCGATCTTCGCCGAGCATCCGATCGCTTACCTGCCGTGGGGTGCGCTGGAATACCACGGGAAGCACGCCGCCGTCGGGCTCGACGGCCTCAAGGCCCACGGCTTGTGCGCCGCGCTCGCGCAGGCCGCCGGCGGTCTGGTGCTGCCGCCCGTCTACATCGCGGCGAACACGATGAAGGGCGTGAAGGAGTTGAACCACAAACGCCATTCGCTCGATTTCAGTGAGGGCACGCTGCGCGTGCTCGTGCGCGAACACCTCGACCAGTTGGCCGACGAGCAATTCCGCGTCATCTTCGTTCTCTGCGGACACGTCGGCCAGCCGCACTACGACATCGTCAAGGACGAGGCGCGGCAGTTCAACGCGCGCCAGTCCGCCACGCGCGCCATTGCCACCTCGGAAACCGATCTCGTGTCGCCCGATCTCGTGATCGTGAACCACGCCGCGCTCGGCGAAATTTCCTTTTTGCTGCACACGCACCCGGAATGCGTCGATCTCGGACGCCTGCCCGCCGACCGCGTGCCGACCGTCGAGCAGGATGCCGTCTGGGGCCCCGATCCGCGTGCCGCCACCGCCGAGAAAGGCCGCCGCTACACCGCGGCCTTTGTCACCGCGGCGCATCAGCTCGTCACCACGACCCTCGCGGAGCTGGCCCGCTAGGCCGCGGGCGTTCACCGTTCACCTCTCCGTTTTTCTCCCATGAAGTATCGTTCCCTCGGCCGCACCGGCATTCAAGTCAGCGAAGTCAGCCTCGGCACCTGGGCCTTGGGCTCGCCGGTCTACGGCAGCGTCGGCGCCAGCGAGGCGACGCGGGCCATTCGCGGCGCGCTCGACGCGGGCATCACCTTCTTCGACACGGCGCCGCTCTACGGCTCCAAGGACGAGGATGGCATCGCCGAGAAAGTGCTCGGCGCGGCGCTCGGGGCGGATCGCGACCGCGTCTGCATTGCCACCAAGTTCGGCCGCTACCCGACGCGCGGACACCTCAATACCTTCTTCAGCGCCGCCGGGGTGACGCAGTCCGTCGAGGACAGCCTGCGCCGGCTCAACACCGACCGGCTCGATGTGTTGTTCTTCCATTCCCCGTTCGGTCCGGAGCAGATCGAGGACGATGTCTGGGGTGCGTTGGAGAAACTCAAGTCCTCCGGCAAAGTGCGCGCGGTTGGCCATTCCATTTCCCTGTTCGACCAGACGCGGGAGATGTGTCGCACGTGGGCGCAGGCGGGTTCGATCGAGGTGGTGCAGATCGTCTACAGCCTGATGAACCGCGAGACGGAGAGTTTCATCGCCGAACTGGGGAGCATGGGCATCGGCATTGTCGCGCGCGAATCGCTCGCCAACGGTTTTCTCGGCGGCACGTTCACGAAGGACATCGTTTTCCCGGAGGGTTCGCTCAACGCGCGGTATTCCCGCGAGGAGATCATCGAACGCGTCGAGACGGCGGATCGCTACAAGGCGCTGCTCGTGCGCCGCGACGTCAAATCGCTCGCCGCCGCCGCGCTGCGCTGGGTGCTCGACAACCCGCAGGTCTCGCT
>JAUXOH010000082.1 GCA_030682505.1 Candidatus Didemnitutus sp.
ATCAATGCCCTCGTCGAGATCTTCAACGAAAAATACTATGAGCATCTGGATGGCGGCATTCTGGAATCCATGGGACGCATGTTTAAGCACGCGGTGAAACTCTACGTTTACCCGATGCGACAGGAGACCTACGCCAAATTCGCCGCGACCGATCCTTCCGTGGCCACCCCGGAACTTGCCACCGGCGAACTCATCACGGCCCGCAATGTCGCGGTCGCTCCCCACCTCCGCTCGCTCTACCGGCACATTCTGGAAAACGGACAAATCGACAGTGTCTCCGGCTACAACGAAGATTACCTGCTGATCTACTCGCGCGAAGTGCTGGAACAGATCCAGTCCGGCGATCCAGCTTGGGAACGCCTTGTGCCCGCCAAAGTGGCTGCGGTCATCAAGCAGCGCAATCTGCTCGGTTACAACGGACCCCAACCGGTCCTGCGCCCCTGACGCCGACCCGCCGCGGTGGTCGCGGCGCCAGCCTCATTTTCGCAACTCGTTCCGGTCGGCCCGGAGGCGTGAGGGACAATTTTGTTCGTGTCTTCCGGCTTCCGGTCGCTTCCCTAGCCTTTTCGCGTATGCGCTTTCAAAAATACCACGCCCTCGGCAACGACTACTTAGTCTTGGATCCGGTGGATTTTCCCAATTGGACCGCTCCAGCCCCGGAACAGGTCCGCATGATCTGTCACCGGAACTTCGGAGCCGGATCAGACGGTATTCTTTGGGGACCCCTTCCCTCCTCCCGGGCCGCCTTCGGACTGCGGATTTTTAATCCGGATGGATCGGAGGCTGAAAAGTCCGGCAACGGACTGCGTATCTTTTCCCGCTTCCTCTACGACCAAAAGCGAGTCGGCCACGATCCCTTCACCATTGAGACGCCCGGTGGTGTGGTTGAGGTGGTGATCCACCAAGGCGGGCAACAGATCACGGTCGAAATGGGACGCGTCAGCTTCGCGAGTGCGCAAATTCCCGTCGCCGGCCCGTCCCGTGAGGTCATCAACGAACCGATCCGGATTCTGGACCGCGAATTCACCTATTGTGCCGCCACGATCGGCAATCCGCATTGCGTGATCCCCTTGCCCCAAATATCCGAGCTACTCGCCCGCCAGTACGGTCCAGAGCTTGAAGTGCATGCAAATTTTCCGAAACGCACCAACGTGCAGTTCCTGCGCCTGATCGATCGCGCCAATATTCAGATTGAAATTTGGGAAAGAGGTGCCGGCTACACGATGGCTTCGGGCAGCAGCTCCAGCGCGTCGGCCGCCGTGGCTCATCGCCTCGGACTGGTTGATCGCTCCGTCACGGTGCACATGCCGGGCGGTCGGATCGCCATCGAAATCGCACCAGATTATGCCATCAAGATGACCGGTCCCGTGACGCGGGTGGCCGACGGGACCCTGCACGCTGAACTGTTCGGCACCCGAGCGTGACCGGGCGGCCGACCGGAATCGGATCACAAAAAAGCCGGAGCACATTGCTCCAGCTCAGGACGCCAGAAGTTTAGCGCGCCGCTAGTTCGCGTATTTTACGCTGCAACCGTAGGGGCGGGACGTCGGCGTGGTAATCGGACGACCCGCGCTCAGATCGGCCAACGCCGCATTCACATAATTGGTCGCCTTGGCAATATCTTCAACGTTGGAGGACCGGATGTCGTCGATGCCGCCGGCATAGACGAGCGTGCCTTCAGGATTGATGACAAACAGGTGCGGGGTGGTGCGCGCATCATAAAGCTTGCCCACTTTGCCGTCTTGATCGCGAAAATAGGCGGTCGCCGTCGCACCCGTTCGCGCCATCCACGCTTCGACCTTGGCCTTGTCGAAATCGCCCTGCGCGCCGGGGTGCCCCGAGTTGATCAGCAACCACACGACACCCTGACTGGCGGCCGCCTTTTGCGCGGCGGGAATATTGCCGCTCTTGTCGTAATGCTTGATCACGAAGGGGCATTCTTGGTTCATCCACTCGAGCACAACCACCTTGCCCTTGAAAGCGGAGAGCGTGTGGGTGTTGCCGTTGATATCAGTGAGGGTGAAATCCGGGGCGGCGGTGCCCACGACCGGTGCAGCAATAGCGTTGGTCAGCATTGCAGCACCCAGCGCCGCGGTCAGCAAACAAGAGGTTAGGGTTTTCATGGAAGGTTGGAAGGGATCAAAGCCAGAATTGCCGTTCCGTCAATTGAGACCGACCCGTGCCCCCGCGTCGCCGCGCACGGCGACTTGCTCCTTGCGACCCCCTGTTCCGCTTCTAGCCTGCAGGCACTCCGAGCGGACCTGTCCGCTTCGCCGCATGAACGAAACCGCGCATCGCTACGCCCGAGCCACCCGAGACTGGTTCCGTTCACCGCTGCCGTGGGTTGTCGGTCCTCTCGCCGTTTTCGTCGGCGCGTTTTCCATTCACCTCTGGCCGGAGTGGACCAAGAATCCCGACCTTTCCCACGGGATGTTCGCCCTTTTGGTTTTCGCGCTGCTGATGTGGGAGGGAGTACGCACGGGCACGCAACGTTGGTTGCCTGCCACGATCTACACCCGATTTGGGGTTAGCGCCCTGATCGTGGGCGCCGTGCTCCTCTTTGCGCTCGCCGGACTGCTGGCCGCTTCCGTCGGCTGGACGCACGCCATCGTTAATTTCGTGCTCGCAGCCTCCCTCGTGGCCGCCCTGCTGGCCGGATTGTTCGTGTTGGCGGCGAAGGATGTGAGAGCGGTTCCCTTCAACTGGCCCGTGCTGACCGCGATCGGTTTGTGGCTGCTCGTGGCCAACATCCCGCCCGGCACCTATTCGCGATTGACCCTGTCATTTCAGGGTTCCGTCACCACGGGTGTTCTACATGCCCTCCATCTCTTTGGCGTCCCGGCCCGTCAGATCGGCAACGTCATCGAATTGGCCAACACGAGCGTCGGCGTCGAAGA
>JAUXOH010000083.1 GCA_030682505.1 Candidatus Didemnitutus sp.
GGTATCTGAATCCCATGCAGGCGGAGGCGAAATTTTTGCCCCCCATGGGGGGCAACGAACAACCCAGTTGCCTATCCCGCAACTAAACCCATAAACATCAAATCAAGAGACGACCGTGTCCCGCAAACTCAGGCCACATCACTTCCAACTCGTACAGACGCAAGAGATAAGCGACACGATGATCGAGAGTTCCTTCTAAGCCTAGCTCGAAGGCAAGAGAGAGCTCCGCGGCCGCAAGAACTGAATTGCGCTGGAGGCTATGTCCGAGCTCATGCCGCAGCACCCTTGGGCTTGGGTCGAAAATTTCAATTGTGTGGGTTCGCGCATCGTATGTTCCCGCGCGACGCGCCAGCTTCGGCGCCTTCAGGTGCACGATAGTCGGCACGGTACCGATGGTCGAATAGTCCGCATGCGTGCGGATTCCGTTCTGGCGGGCGTACTCGATTCGGTGGGCGACTAGGGCCTCGTAGCCTTCGCCGTAGGTCGCCCGAAGAACATCTGCGTAGTTCGTGAACTCGGCTTGGGCAAGTTGGCTGCAAGACAAAAAATAAAGGACGGTGAGCAACTTCACCGCCAGAGATAGAATCTCCGAGAGCGAACCTACTCATCGCGATCTGACATACTCCCCGCTGCTCACAAAACTGACGGCTACCAAACTCCTGGCGCGATAGGTCTGGATCGACACCGGATTCACGCCAAAGCGCGAGCGGCTAAAACTTTGGGGGCGGACTCCGTCGACACCAATCCTGGGCGACCTGAACCGTCGAGAGGAGTACCATCCCCGAAACTGGAGCGTGCAACAGTGCATTGCCACCGTGAAAATATGGCGCCTCCTTCTTCCGCTGGCAGACGCAGGCATGCCACGGCACATTGGGATTGACCGCCGTAAACGACTCGAAAAATTCGTCAAAAACAAGCACGCCCGCCCCCGCGCTTTTGTCGTCGACCAACATGTAGCGGAAACCATCCAAAATCCACCGATGGCGTTCTTTTCCGTCGCCAGACATGGAATAGAAAAAGGCGAAGCGTTTTGAATCCGGGTATGGTGTTCCATCTTTGCGCAGACACCGCGCAGGCTCATGAAATCCCATCTCTCCTGCGAGATCGCCGCGGAGGGCGAATGGCAGTTTGTGATCAGAATTCGACATTGTCGTCCTCCTTGATGCTGATGCGATTGTGTTTCAATAGATAGGTGAACCCATAATCCGTTGGCACGAGAAACGCCGTCGAGGTGCTAACGCGGTAGAGCAAAGCGTGGCTGGATAGAATCCGTCGTTCGGCCGGCGCTGATATCGGCTTGGGCAAAATCACCGGGTAACAGTTCGGCGCCGCGCCCAACATTAGGTGCATTCGTTCGACAACATAGGCAAACAGTCCCGCCCGCGGCAGCGCGATCTGGTGGACACCATCCGCCAGAAACGCCAATGGCTGTGTTTCTCCGATCGGGATTCCGCCAAAGATCACATACCATTCCTGCCTCACGACTGATCTGATTGGCCTGCGAAATTCGATCTGCACCGCCGGCACCATGTCTCGAGCGATGACGCATCCCTGTTCCTCGTCGGTTCTCGCAACCATCTCTCCGGTTGCAAATTCGCGCCAGCAAACCTCGTCCAAGAAATCGGGCCGCAACTGGAAGGAAGATACTTTTGCCATGCCCATAGATAGAAGCTGTAGATCTCCTGTTGGTGGGGCACGTCTCTGGATGCACCGCCAGCTCCGGGGCAGGTCAGAACAGCCGGCGTCACCGATGGCACAGCTAGCGTGATCCAAGTCGCGACGACATCCGGCGGAATGTTGATTCGGGCCGCAATCGACCGACACACGACCGGTACAATTTCTTTTCAGAATCCAGCACGGGTCAACAATTCCCGCGTCTTTCAGCTAGATTACATCCGCATCGAGCTATTAACAAATCGCTTGCGCGATGCTCTGGAAATGGTGCGCCTGAAGGGAGTCGAACCCCTAACCTCCAGATTCGTAGTCTGGCGCTCTATCCAGTTGAGCTACAAGCGCATGGCGATCACCACTCGTCGTGAGTATCGCAGAAATTGAAAAATAAGAGAGAACAAACTTGCGGGAATCCGACCGTGGTCAGGGGCCCCGTCTCCATGCCCCATCCGGGGCACAAGAGAGCGGTGAATAAGTGAATTTACTGCGGCAACTTCAAGGAAAATTTTTTCAGGGGACAAGATCGTCGACGCGGCGCCAGTCGAGCAACTCCAGCTGCAACATCTTGCGACCGTTGTAGTGATTCCAATTCAACTGCACGGCCATTTCCAGGAACTCTCCCGCCGGCGGAAGTTGTTGGGCCTGCTTCCACGCCACTCCACTCAGACGGCGGCCCGTTGCATCCTCTGCCGTGAAGCGAAAATGCTGCTCTTTGAACACTTCGGGACGATTCCGGAGGCGCAGACCGCGCACCCCAAAGATCGGCTCGGGATTGCCCTGTCCGAACGGCTGCAGGAGCTCGAGCTCGTCCATCAGCGCTTCGTTGATCTGCTCACCCTGCAACCAACCGGCCAACTCCAGGGTTGCTTCGCAGGCGTCGAGGTCCCGGCGGGCAGCGATCACGCCGTTGAACAAGGTGCGAAATTCAGCCACGCGTGACTTCCGCAGCGCCACCCCCACCGCCATCGGATGACCGCCCCACGTTTCGAGGCATTCCTGACACGCCCCGAGCAGGTCGACCAGATTGATCCCCGCCACGCCTCGGCCGGAACCCTTGGCAAATTCCCCTTCGTTGCCCAACACGATCGCCGGCCGATTGTATTTTCGCGAAATTCGGCCGGCCACAATGCCGACGACCCCGGGATGCCAGGCGTCATCGAAGAGCACGAATCCGCACGCCTCCGCATAAAGCGTGTCGACATAATGTTCGGCCTGCTCGGTGATCAGCCGTTCAATCTCCTGGCGCTCCCGATTGAGATCATCGAGTTGCCGCGCGACATTGTCGCAGAACGCCGCGTCCTCACTGAGCAGCAACTCGACCGACAGGGCCGCATCCGCCAAACGGCCACTGGCGTTGATCCGGGGACCAAGCCGAAAAGCAATATCCACCGGCGTCACCCCCTGTTCGGGTTTGAGACCGGCGACTGACATCAGGGCTCGCAAGCCCGGGCGTGCGGTCTGCGCGAGCACTTGCAGCCCATGCCGGGCGAAAACCCGGTTTTCGCCGTTCAGGGGCACGAGGTCCGCAATCGTGCCCATGGCAACCAGATCCAAGTAGTCACGCAGCTTGATGTCGGTGACTCCGGGGAACTCCTGCACCCGGAGTTCCTTGAGCAAACCGTGCAACAGTTTGAACACCAGACCGACCGTGCAAAGGTGCCGCCACGCGAGATCTTCCGGCGTCTC
>JAUXOH010000097.1 GCA_030682505.1 Candidatus Didemnitutus sp.
AAGAGCGCAAGTTCGTCCTCGATCATTTCCGCGAGCGCGGCAACCGCTCCGTCGAGTGGATCGAGCGCACGGGCAGCATCTCCAAGATCAAACCCAACTCGATCGAATCCGACCTCTCGAGCCATCCGGTGCGTTTCATGCCGATGACGGGCCTCACCGCCCTCGCGCTGTGGGATGATCTGCCCGAGGCCCGGCAATGGTGGAACTTCGCCTATACCTTCTACCGCGACCAGTTCACCCCGTGGGGCGGAGACGACGGCGGTTGGGGCGAGGGCGTCGCCTACTGGCGCGGAACGATGGAACACGCGTTTTTTCAGGACGCCCTCCTCGCCATCGGCGACCCCCAGGCCTACGCGACCCCCTTCTGGAAAAACTCGCCCTACTTCTGCCTCTACAACGTGCAGCCCTACCTCGCGACGTCGTTCGGTGACTTGTCCAACGCGGGCAAGTTCAATCTCGAGTCCGCGGTCGCCGAATACCTGTTGCACCTCGCGCGGGTAAACCGGGACGGCTACCTCCGCACCTATGCCGACCTCTCCACCGACCGACGTCCCCGGCCGACTGATGCCGGACTCAAGGGCCTCGACCGGCGCTACCCGACCGCCGCGGAATTCCTGCTGCGCAACTTCACGTCTTCGTCGCAGCCGCTTCCCGAACCCAAGTCGCTCGCGGAGCTGCCAAGTTCCCGCTGGTTCCGCGACGTGGGTTGGGTCTCCATGCACAGCGCGCTGGGGCAGCCGGCCGAGGACGTACACGTCACGTTCGTCTCGAGCCCCTACGGGTCCTTCAGTCACAGCCACGGGCATCAGAATGGCTTTGTGCTGAACGCCTATGGCGCCGGGCTCGCCGTGAATTCCGGCTTCCGCGAGTGGCACAACTCACCGCACCACGAGCAGTGGGTGCGGCAGACCATTTCCAAGAACGCAGTGCTGATCGACGGCGCGGGCCAGAAAACCAAGAGCAAGGCCTCCGTGGGAGAGATCACCCGCTTCGAGCAGGGTCCCCGCTACACCTGGACCACCGGCGACGCCACCAAGGCCTACGCGTTGCTCCAGCCCAAGAGCCGCGTCAAGCAGGTCACCCGCGACCTCATTCTGATCGACGGTCGATATGTCGTGGTACGCGACGTCGTGGTCCTCGCCACACCCGGAAAGATTTCCTGGCTGCTCCATACGGAGCGCCCCATGCAGTGGGATGCGCGGAGCGCCACCGCCTTCACCCAGAACGGTCCCGCCGCCCTTACGACAAAGCTCGTCGCCCCTTTTGATTGGAGCGCAACCGTGACCGAAGGTTTCGAAGTCGAGGTTGATCCCAAGTATGTCACTCCCGGTCAGATCAACTATTCCTCCACCGGTGAGTGGAACTTGAAGCAAAATCACCTCACCGCCGAATCCCAAACGACCGCGACCCGCCACGAAGTCTACGCCGTGCTTTGGCCGGAAAAAAACGGCACCGCGCCCGCCAAATTGCAGGCCGATTTTTCCGACGGTGTACTCGTCGTCAATCGGCCGGACGGCAAGCAGGACCGCGTTCGCTTGGGTTCGACCTCGTTGCAACTCGACTAGCCAAGTCGTGCTCACCGTGAAACTCCTTTTCTCCTTTCTCCTCATTGTGGGTGCCGCTTGGACCAGCGAGGTGCCGCCAACTCCGACCGGCTTTCCTGAGGCCGAGACTTTCGCCTACCGCGACCAGGGCGCCCGCATGTTGCTCCATGTCGTCAAGCCCGCGGACTGGAAGCCAGGCGACCAGCGACCGGTGCTGATGTTCTTCTTCGGCGGCGGGTGGACGACGGGGACACCCCAGTCCGCGCTCGGATGGGCGAAGATGGCGGCAAAGCTTGGCATGGTCGGCATCGCCCCCGATTATCGCACCAAGCAGCGCTTTGACACCTCCCCGCTGGAGGCCGTGTCCGACTGCCGCGCCGCCCTGCGTTGGACACAGGAGAATGCCGCGCTGCTGGGCATCAACCCCGCCAAGATCGTGGCGGGGGGAAATTCCGCCGGGGGACATGTGGCCCTGTGGACCGCGATCACCGAATCGCCTCCCGGTTCGGCCGCAAGCGAAGCCCCGATCCTCAAGCCAGCCGGATTGATCCTGTTCAGCACGGTTTCCGACACGTCGGTTCTTTCGGGCTATACCCCGCAGCGCTTCGGCAACCATGCCATGGCTCTCTCCCCGATCCACCAGCTCGATCCGGCCATGCCCCCCGTGCTGGCGTTCCATGGTGACGCCGACCGGACCGTGCCCGTGAGTCAGGCGATCGCGTTGCACGACAAGCTGGTTGCCAGCGGCAATGCGAGTGAACTGATCATCGTCCCCGGCGGCGGCCACAATTTCGGCACGGAATTTCCGGAGTGGAGAGAAAAGGCCCGTGCCCGCGTGCAGCACTTTCTCGCCAAACTGGGACTGATTCCCGATCCAATTCCATGAAAACAGCCAAATTGCTCCCGCTCCTGCTCCTTACTGCGATGCTGCCCGGCCTTGCCGCCGCCAAGTATCTGTCCGGCACCAACGCGGCGAAATGGAAGGTGGGAGAGGGCCCGCCGCGCCCCTGGCAGTACAACGCGCCGGAAGCGGGCACCTCGGTGCGGATCGTACAGCACGAAGGGACCGCGTGGATCGAACTGCGCGACGACTCGGCCAGTTTGTCCGCCAGCCTGCGGCAGGAATTTTCCCCGCTCAAATCGGCACGGCTGTCGTTGAGAATCGCCCTGCCGGAAGACCACCGCGGCGAGTTCGGCATTTACGTTGGCACGGGCAACGCCTCATCCACCGATGAACGCATCGTGGACCTGAAGACCAACTCCCGCGGCGTCCTGCGAATGGGCAGCGGCGGAGAGCGCGTGGACTCGTCCCTGGTTCTCCCCGCCGGAACCACCACGCACGTCTTCGTCGAGTTTCGCGCCAAGGGGTCCAACCTCCTCCTGAGGGTCGGACGGATCGGAGTGGACGGCCGCGACGAGCTGCTGGGCGAGCATACCTTTCCGGAACGTGCCGACCTAGTCACCCGCTTGCGGATCACGACCGACAACGCAGCAACGGGCAGCCGGGTGCTGGTCTCCAACCTGCTCCTGCAATCGGTTTCCGGCTGAGCCGGGTCGGTTCAGGGGAACCCGTTCACCACCAATTCCGCTCCGCCGCGGCCCGCAGGGCATTATCCAGAGGAGGAAGATACGGATGCCAGTGGCGTTCCCATTCCAAGCTGACCGCTCCGGTGAACTCGCGCGCCAGCACTTCCCGCAGCGCCGCCATCGGGAACTGGCCCTCGCCGGGCAACACGTAGGTGAAGTCGTGCCGGGCCGACGGCAGCGGGACGCTGTCCTTCACGTGGCAGTGCACCACGTGCGGGCTGATGGCCCGCCAGGTCTCGACGGGATCCTCGTGGCCCTTGTGCCAGGTGTGGTGGGTGTCCCACAGAATCGCCGTGCCCGGAGCCAGCGCGACAAAACCCTGGATCGCCTCCGCCGTAAACAAGGCGTCATGCGTTTCGATCATCAGGTCTGCTTTCCAGCCGTGTTTGGCACGCAACTCCCGCCACCACGCGATCGTGTCCGCCATCTCGCGATGCGTCGCCGCATCGGCGGTCTTGCCGCCGTCGAAGGCCCGGAGCCAGGGAACCCCCAACGCCTCGGCCCACGGGAGAAACTCCAGGAAAGCCTCGCGATCACCGGGCGCCGCCCCGGTCAACTTGAACGACGTGTCGAGTGAGACGATCTTCACCTTCGCGTCGCGCAGCGTGGCGGCCATCGCGGCAGGCGTCCCGTGGTGGCGGGCCCAGAGCTTCGGCAGTTCGATCGTGCCCTCGAGCACGCGCGGCTCCACCGCCTCAATCCGATGGCTCGCGGCAAGCGCGAACACTTGCTGGAGATTCATCTCGGGGACACCCAAAGTGGAGAAAGCGCGCGAGTAGGTCGGGATCACGGTGCAGAAGCTGCAGACAATTTGCCGGCGCGGCAAGCGGTGGAAAAAGAAAGGCCGCCCGTGGCGGGGCGGCCTTGAATGGGAAATGAGGGACGAAGCTTAGAACTTCGTTGATACGCTCAGGATCACTCGGCCGGGCTGGCCGCGCGACTGGTTGGCGTTGAAGTATTCGACGTCCTTGATGTTCTTCCAGGCGAGGGTGCCGGACCAGTTGGCTCCCGCCATCTTCCAGCTGTGCCCGATCGTGAGATCATAGATCGTGCTGGCCTCAAGGAAGAGCGTGGGGTTGGCCGTGCGCTGCGCCTTGTCGCCCGTGTGCACGAAACCCGTGCCGATCCACCAACCTTTCAGGCCTTCGCTGGTGAAATTGTAGCGGGTCCAAAGCGAGGCGAGCGTCTCGGCGGAGCCTTCCGGCACCGCGTTGAGGATGAGATTCTTCGCCTCGTTGTAGGCGGCGACATAGGCGGCCTGATAGACTGGGTCCGCGTTCACGGGGATCGTCGGGAAGATCGCCTTGGTGGTCTTGATGTCCATCAGGCTGAGCGTGGCGTAAACCTGCCAGTTGTCGGTCGGTGACCAAGTCACCTCGACCTCCACGCCTTCGCTCTGGTCGACCGTGCCCTGACGGGTGATCGTCGGGAACGAACCGTCGGGCGCCGTCTCGCGGAAGCGGAGGATGCGGTTCTCGCGCTCCAAGTGGAACAGCGAGATGGTGGACGAGACGCGTCCCTCGAGGAAGTCGGTCTTCAAGCCAACTTCGTAGCCGCTGCCCGTGGTGGGTTTCGCGGGCTCGGAGCGGGTGACATTGTTGGCCGTGCTGGTGGGCAGCAGGGGATTGTAGTTCGGGTTCCACGATGTGAGGCTGCGGTCTTCGATAAAGAAGGATTCCGAGTAGCTGGCGAACAGCAGGAGGTCCGGGCGGAGCTTGAAGCCC
>JAUXOH010000110.1 GCA_030682505.1 Candidatus Didemnitutus sp.
TCGACCTGGAGTTTTGCCAGAAGAACACGATTTTGCCGGTCGGTCAGGTCGGGGAGATGCTGCTGGTGGCCTTTGCCAACCCCTTTGAGCATCAAGTCGCCGCCAAGATCACCGAGAAGACCGGCCTCAAGGTGGTGCGCTTTCTCGGCCGGGAGGCGGATCTCAAGGAGAAACTCAAGAAGGACGGCGCGAGCGATCAGGTGGAGTTTTCCGATGTGGTGGGTTTGTTGGGCGCGGAGTTTTCCGATGATCAGGCTGAAATCCGCGCGGAGGATTTGTCCGACGAGGAATCCGCGCCGGTCATCCAGCTGGCGAATCGCATCATCGAGGACGCCTATTTTGCGGGGGCGTCAGATATCCACGTGGAGCCCCAGGAAAAGGATCTGGTGATTCGCTACCGGATCGACGGGCTCACGCAGGAAAAGCTCCGGTTGCCGGCCAAGGTCAAGGGAGCACTCATCGCCCGTCTGAAGATCATGTGCGATCTCGACATCGCCGAGCGGCGCCTGCCGCAGGACGGCCGGATCGTTTTCAAACAGTATACCAAGAAGGGCATCGATATCGATTTGCGCGTCTCGACCGCGCCGTTGAACCACGGCGAAGGCATCGTGATGCGTATTCTCGACAAGCAGAAGTCGACCCTGCCCTTGCCGGCGCTTGGTTTTTCCGAGGAGAATCTCGCCAAATACCGCGAGTGCATCCGCCAGCCCTACGGCATGATCTTGCACTGCGGTCCGACGGGTTCCGGCAAGTCGATGACCCTCTACTCGGCGTTGAACGAGATCAATACCCCGGACGTGGTCATCCGCACCGCGGAAGATCCGATCGAATACACGTTGGCCGGCATCAATCAGATGCAGATGCACCGGCAGATCGGATTGACCTTCGCGGCGGCGTTGCGCGCATTTTTGCGTCAGGATCCTGACATCATTCTGGTGGGCGAAATTCGTGACAAGGAGACCGCCAATATCGCGGTCGAGGCCGCGCTGACCGGTCACATGCTGATCTCGACCCTGCACACCAACGATGCGCCCAGCACGGTGGCGCGGTTTGTGGACATGGGGGTCGAGCCGTTCATGATTTCGTCGTCGCTGGTCTGCGTCGTCGCGCAGCGCCTCATGCGCCGGGTGTGCAAGAGCTGCCGGATCGCCTACGAGCCGGAAGGACGGGAAAAGGACATTTGTGAACGGGCGATCGGTTGGAGTGGTCCGATTTACAAGGCGGCGCCCCACGGTTGTCCGAAGTGCAATAACAATGGTTACAAGGGCCGCGTGGGTATTCACGAATTGATGGTCTCGAACGAGGAGTTGATTGCGGGCATCAACAAGGAGCTGGAGACGGCCGAGTTGAAGAAGATCGCGATGCGCGGCGGGATGAAAACGCTGCACCAAGATAGCGTTCTCAAGGTCCGCGAGGGTCTGACCACGCTCGCCGAGTCGCTGACGACCGTGCCGCAAGATATGGAATTGCGGGGTTGATCTTACTTTAGTGTCCGATTATCAATTGGTTGCGTGATTTCTGTGATGGACGCGTCGGGGTTTGATTCAGCCCTTTATGGGACAGGGGTTTGTGCCGTTATCACAGCTAGCTTACTGAACCGTCCCGTGACAGCTCCTCCTCTTGGCTAACATCCTCCTCATCGACCCGTCAGACGTGGCGAGAAAGGCCCTGCGCGGCATTCTCGAGCGTGGAGGCCATCGTTTGGCCTGTGTCACCACGGCGCGAGAGGCGATGGATTTTATCTCTGCCAATGTGCTGGTCGATCTGGTGTTCACGGAAACCAAGCTGGGCACGGAAGGCGGTTTGGAGTTTGTGCAAATGCTCCGGCGTGACCCAAGTTTGAAGATTATGCCGGTGCTCATCTACGCCGCGGTTAGCAACCGTGAACTGGTGCAGCGGGGCATGGCCCTGCAAGTGCAGAATTTTCTTATCAAGCCGTATCAGGAAACGGCAATTACCACGGAATTGCGCAACGCGATGGCCAACCCGTGGCGACCACGGCATTTTGAGGAGGAGAAGACGTTTTGCCAAATGATGGGGATCGCCCCGGCCGAACTGCGACGCCAACTCGCCGCCCTCTATGTTGAGCTTGCGACAACGAAGGCCGATTTCGCCAACTGGGCCCAAGCACTGGCCGCTCCCCGGATCCTCGAGCGGCTCGAAGAAGTGAACACCATTGCGGAATCGACGGGTGCCTGGGGCATCGTCGAATGCCTGGCGGCCCTGCGCACGGCTTTGGAAGAGGACTCATGGCCGGCGTTTTCCACCGCGCTCGATCAACTCGAATTTGGACGGAGTCTGATTCACCACCATCTCAATCCGGGAATCATTCCCGATGGATTCCTGACGGATGACCAAGTCAAGCGCCGGGCCGAAGAACAACTGCTCGCTCAATGGGAGGCCGCCCCCGCCAAGAAGCAGTGTCCCTTGGTCACATGGGCCCAGGTCCAGCAACAACTGGAGAACCTGAACGGAGCCCCCGTCATGGAAACGGCGGCGGCGGCATTTCAAATGTCGGTGGCGGGCAACCCCTCCAGTCTGTCGCCCCTGATGGAACTCGTGGACCGCGACCCCGGTTTGTCCGCGGAATTGTTGTTCGCGGCGAATGCCGTCCACACGCACGACTCGGACGATGCGCGCATCGAGAATCCCCAGCTGGCGGTGAGCCTGATTGGCGACCAAGCGCTCGTTTCGCTGGCGCGCAAGCTCGAGACGGTGGAGGAACGCTGGATGAATCGTCCGCCGCTGAGTTGGGCGCAATACTGGACGTTTCAACGCGGGATGGCCCATACCGCTCGTTACGTTTGCCGTTTCCTGGAATTTCACAGTTTGGAGACCCGCGCCTGCACGGCGGCGCTGATTCATGATCTGGGCAAGTTACTCCTGGTACGCCTGTATCCGCATGGCTTTCAGGTCATCCGCGATTACTCGCTGCGCGAAAAAATTTCCCAACGCGAAGCCGAACGCTTGTTCCTCAACTGCACGACTCCGGAAATGGCTGCGCACTTTGGCGAGAAACGCGGCCTGCCCAAAGCCTACTGCAATGCCATGCGGTGGTTTGACTGTCCCGACGAGGCCACGGAGGACCGCGACTTGGTCGGAAT
>JAUXOH010000138.1 GCA_030682505.1 Candidatus Didemnitutus sp.
GCGACCGTGAAAACCCGCTCATCCGCGAGGCGACGCCACTCACTGTCATAGAGCATCAGCGCGGTGGGTTGCCCCGCGCGCACCGGCACCGCGAGCAAGACCTGCAATTCATTGCGGGGATAGGGCTCGAGTAACAGCTCGGCGGAAACGCGGGCAAAAGCGCGCTGCCGCGGAGAAGAGGCCTTCGAGTCGAGAACAGTCAAGGAGGTCGGTTCCGCCAAGGAGACGTCCCATTCCTGCAACGGACCACGCGGCCGAAGACCAAATCCGTCATTAAACACTTCAAATATTTCCTTGGCCGGCTCTGCCTCAGCAACCCCTGCCGACATCACGATCAGGGTTCGATCCGTCAGTACCGATGCCGCGGGCACGGTGCGGGCGAGTTGCACCAACGTCAGCACCACGCCGATCACGACGGCCGATGCAAAGACCGAGCCGATCCATAACTCAGCCAACTTGGGTGCGAGTGGAGGCAGGGGGGACTCGGAAGTTTCCCCGAGCGCTCTCATTTCGTCCCGAATCGTCTTCAATTCACAGGCGACACCCCGGTTGAGCGCCGGCACTAGGGAGGCGGAAATACGTCCGGCTTCTTCAAGGCAGCGCCACGGCCGGGTGCGCCAACTCCACCCTGCGGTGCCGGGTGCCCATTGGCGCAGGAGCACGTTGATCCGGTGGATGGCAAGCACGCGCCCGAGTGCGGCCAACCCCAACAGCCCGACCGCCACCAGCGATTCGTCCCCTAAAATGCAAAACGCCACGGGTATTCCCCAAACGGCCGTCCAGATCGGCCAAGCCGCCAGCAACGCGGGACCAAGCAACGCCACCCGAAAAAGTCGCCGCCAAAATTGCAGACTTCCCACCTTCGCCGCCCTCGCCTGCAATTCTTCCCGGCGGTTGCTCGCCCACTGGGCGTGCGAAACATAGCCAAACTCCGCCGATTGTTCGCCGGTGAACACCAGCATGATCTTGGTGGCCAAGTCCGGACTCTCCCTCGCCCAGTGCTCAGCCAGATTCGCATTCGAGCTCGTCGCGTAGTGGGCCTTCAACCGCAACAGGCGCACAGTCAGCCCCCGTTCTGAATCAAGGGCAAGGCGCAGCAGTCTCAATTGGGCCACGGTATCTCCACGCGCGATCCAGCCGCTCTTTTCCGCCCGTTCCAAGGCCGGTAATCCTGCGCTCGCGAGCACGTCCAATGCTTTCGCCGCCACCGGATCGAGACTCTCAACGGCCCGCCGATAGGCCGGAGTGGTCAGCGCTCGGACGAGGTTGATCGCTTCCGCCGGTGGCGCGTCGGTGAGAATTTCCTGCAAACCACCGAGGTCGATCGCCCAGCGCTGGACACTGAGTGGTGGGCGCGATTCCGGTGGCGCCAAAGCCACCCACACCAAGCCCACCACCGCCGCGCGCCGGGTGTTCAACGGCAGTTGCTGCCAGGGTGCGGATTCAACCAAGGACAACAGCCGCTGGACACACGCAAACTCCGCGGTCAACTGGGCCGAACTCTGGAGGAACCCAAACAACGTTCCCACCATCTGGCCCGTGGGAAACACCTGCGCCTGACCCTGAATCGCGTTGTCCGGTCGGGAAAAGAATTCCGCCGCTTCGGCAACCGTGAAGGCCCGGCGACGCCAAATGAAAAGCGGCGCATCCCGAGTCAAATCGTAGCGGTCAACCATCGGGGCGCGCTGCGCCCAACGTTGAAATTGGTCCCAGCCCCATCGCCCCGCGAGCGAACTCGCCAGCACCCCGCGCAAAAGAGACCGCAGTCGCGGGCTCACGCTTTCGGGCATGAGTTCCACCGCCCCCGCGCGCACTCCCGAGCGGTCACTCTCCAGCAGTGCCGCTTCCACCCGCGGTTTGAGCGCCAGCGGACGACCGGACACATCCTCTTTGAGCAGCAGCGCGAAAACATGCTGCCCGAGCACAAGCTCCTGTACGATGCGACCGAACGACCACCAATCCCAGGCGCAAAGATCCGGGCCGGGTCGGTGATAGAAGTTACCCACCGCCTCCGGTGGCGCATAATAGGGATCTACCTGAACCGGCACCAAATCCACCCGCGTGTACAACTTCGCCCCACCCATTCCTCCGAGAACAAGCTCCAGGGTCTTGCCCGATTCCCGCACAAAGATGGCGTCCGGCCGGACGTGCAGGTGCACCACCCCGACAGCATGCAACGACTGAATGAGCCCGGCGAGCTGGCGCCCCAGCGTCTCAATTTCGTCAGCATTGATTTTTCGGTCGGCCATCCACTCGCGGAGCGGGATTCCCCTCGGTGCCGCGGTCACCTCGAAGCGCCAGTTTTCCTCCTCATGGCACGCTCGCAGTGCCACCAGATTGCTCGGCGGCATCTTGGCCAGGCAGTCCCAAGTTGTCCGGCGGGCCTCGGTCTCGGCGTCCATCATCCGTCCGACCACGAGGACTTCCTCCCCCGAGACGGTGTCGGTGGCGTGAAAGGTGCCCGCCGGTGCATCCGCCACCGGCTCTCCGATCGCATATTGGAGCCAGTTGGTCCCGGTCGCCAAAGCGCAGCCCCCGGTAACGCTTTCCGGCGCAGCGGTGCTTGGGGGCGACGGGACGCCTTGGGCCTCCGCCAATGCGGTGTCGGCCGTCCCGGTATTTGGGTCGGTCATCATGGTCCGTTCGATGCCTCATTCATCGGCACCGCACGGTTCAACTGAAGACCGACTTCCCGGCAAATCGCCCGGAGGTACCTGGCCCATTTATCCCCGCAAATTGCCGGCCGCTTTTTCGGCGAGAAACGTCGCGTAAGTCTGCCGAATTCCTTCGGCCAAACCGATCTGCGCCTGCCAGCCCAATTCGCTCAGCCGGGATACATCCATCAGCTTGCGCAACGTGCCATCCGGCTTGGTGGCGTCCCAGACAATGCGACCCTCAAATCCGACCGTGGTCGCAACCATTTCGGTCAGCTCCTTGATCGTCACATCGCTGCCGGTGCCAACATTGATCCAATCCGGCGGATTGGCCTGGTGGAGGAGGAAGGCACATGCGTCAGCGAGGTCGTTCACATGCAAAAATTCGCGCCGCGGCGCTCCCGTGCCCCACGCCATCACCTCGGACAGACCCTGCTCCCGCGCCTCGTGAAAGCGCCGGATCAACGCCGGCAGTACATGCGAGTTCTGCAGGTGATAATTGTCCCCCGGGCCGTAGAGGTTCGTCGGCATCGCCGAGTGGTAAAGCACGCCGTATTGCTGGCGGTAATATTGGGCGAGCTTCAGCCCGGCGATCTTGGCAATCGCGTAGGCTTCGTTGGTCGCCTCCAAGGGACTCGTCAGCAGACAATCCTCCGCCATCGGCTGCGGTGCTTGCTTCGGATAAATGCAAGAACTCCCGAGGAACAACAGCCGCTTCACTCCCGCCAGGTAGGCCCCATGGATGCAATTCGTAGCGAGGGTGAGATTGGCAAAGAGAAACTCCGCCGGAAAGGTGTTGTTCGCGTGAATGCCACCCACCTTGGCCGCCGCAATGATCGCGGCGTCCGGTTTTTCCGCCGCGTAGAATTCGGCCACGGCGGCCGCATTCATGAGGTCCAACTCGGACCGCGTCCGCAGCAAGAGCGTCACGCCGGACTCGCGTTGGAACCGGCGGACCAGCGCCCCGCCGACCATCCCGTTATGTCCCGCGATGAAAAGCTTCATGCAAACGGCGCCGAGGATGGTTCGCCCAGCTGGGCGATCTGCGCTTCGCGCTTGGCCAATTGCAGATCGGACGCGGTCATGATCTTCACGAGTTCCTTGAACTTGACCTTGGGCTCCCACCCGAGCTGGCGCTTGGCCTTGGCCGGGTTGCCGATGAGCAATTCGACCTCGGCCGGGCGCTCGTAGCGGGGGTCGTATTTGATGTATTTCTCCCAATCCAGATCCAGCAGCGCGAACGTCTCCTGGATGAATTCCTTCACCGTGTGGGTCTCATTGGTGGCGACGACATAGTCGTCGGGTTTGTCCTGCTGGAGCATGACCCACATCATCTCGACATATTCCTTGGCGTAGCCCCAGTCGCGCTGGGCATCGAGATTGCCCATGTAGAGCGACTCCTGCAGGCCCAGTTTGATCCGGGTCGCCGCGCGGGTGATCTTGCGGGTGACGAAGGTCTCGCCGCGGCGGGGACTCTCGTGATTGAACAGGATGCCGCTGGAAGCGTGCAGGTTGTAGCTTTCCCGGTAGTTCACTGTCAGCCAGTGGGCATACATCTTGGCACAACCGTAGGGCGAGCGCGGCCAGAAGGGCGTCTCCTCGGTCTGCGGCACCTGTTGGATCTTGCCGAACATCTCGGAGGACGACGCCTGGTAGAACCGGCATTTTTTCACCAAACCCGCCTCGCGGATGGCCTCGAGAATGCGGATGGCACCGAGACCCACGACATCGCCGGTGTATTCCGGAATGTCGAACGACACCCGCACATGCGACTGGGCCCCGAGGTTGTAAATCTCGTCGGGCTGGAGCTCGTAAAGGAGCTTCACCATCTGCACCGAGTCGGCGAGATCTCCGTAATGGAGAAACAGCTTCACCCCGTTGATGTGCGGATCCCGGTAAAGGTGATCGATCCGGCTGGTGTTGAAGGTTGAGGCGCGACGGATGATGCCGTGCACCTCGTAGCCCTTGGCGAGCAGAAGTTCAGCGAGATAGGAACCGTCCTGCCCGGTGATGCCGGTGATGAGGGCTTTTTTCATTGGTGTGGTGAAATTCAGAGGCAATTGGAGCAACGATCAAAGACAAGCCTTACCTTGTCCCGGCCGGGCATCGGTCAGGGTCGATTTCGATGGAAGCAGCCACCCCTGCGGCCTTTCAACCCAAGGCGGAAAGCAAACGCGCCACTTCCGCATGCTTGGCCTTCAGGTCCGCGAGCTGTTTCCGCGCGCCGTCGAGCACGGCGGGCGGGGCCTTGCTGACGAAGGCCTCGTTGCCTAGGCGCGCCGCGGTGCCCGCGATATGTTTCGCCAGCGCTTCGCTCTCCTTGGTCAGGCGCGCTTTCTCGGCAACCGCATCACCGGCGTTGAGCTGGCGAATGAGATTCCACGTGCCGCAGGCGGTCACACACGCCGAGGCATTCGGAGAGAGCTCCCCGCGGGAGATCGAGGCCGCCCCGAGCATGCGCTTCAACTTGGCCAGATTCAGCTCAAGCACCGCCCATTGTTCCGCGCTGGCCTCCACGACCAACTCCGAGTCCTTCTTGGCGGCTTCACCGTTGTCGGCCTTGAAGGCGCGAATCTTCGACGTGAGTTCCTTCAGCTGACTGACCTCCGTCGCGGCCGCAAAATCCAGTTGCACGCCGTGGTTCGCAAATTCCGTCATCAGGGCCGATGAATCCTCGATCCGCACATCCCGCATCAGGAAGGTGCCCTCGGCCCCGTAGCCGAGCAGGCGCCACAATTCTTCCGTGATGAAGGGCATGAACGGATGCAGCAGGGCCAAGGTCTGACGCAGCACGAGATCCTGAATCGCCAGGCAACTGTCCTTCGTGGCGGCCTCCAGCAGCTTCGCCTTCGACACCTCGACATACCAGTCGCAAAAGTCATTCCAGAAAAACCCGTAGAGCGCCTGCACCGCGTTGCTGAACTCGAAATTGGCCAGCGCCTGGTCAACCGCCCGCGTCGTCGCGAGCAAGCGATCTAGGATCGCATGGTCGTCCGCGTCGAACTTCGGTCCGTCCAACCGGGCCACCACGGCCGCGAGGGAGGAGTTGTCCGCCATGGCACCGCTCATCTGCCGGAAGCGGCAGGCATTCCAGAGTTTGTTGCAGAAGTTCTTCCCTCCCTCAATGCGGTCTTCCTGGAAGCGGATATCCTGTCCCTGCGGGGCGATCGAAACGATGCCGAATCGCAAACCATCGGCGCCGTACTTGGCGATCAGGTCGAGCGGGTCCGGCGAGTTGCCGAGCGACTTCGACATCTTGCGTCCCTGCGCATCGCGAATGATGCCGGTGAAATAGACATCCCGAAAAGGAACCCGTTGCTCGATCGGCGCGTCGGCCGGCGTGTATTCGAGGCCGGCCATGATCATGCGGGCGACCCAGAAGAAAATGATGTCCGGTCCGGTCACGAGCGTGTTGGTCGGATAGAAATAAGCATGGCCGGCCTTCGCCATCGCCTCCTGGTCGGGCCAGCCGAGCGTGGCAAACGGCCACAACCACGACGACGCCCACGTATCGAGCACGTCGTCTTCCTGGACCCAGTCGGACGGGTCCGTCGGACCCGCCAGCGAGACATGGACCTTCTGCGGGTCGGCCAGATCGGCCGCGGTGAGCGCTTCCTTGTCGAGTCCCTTGCGATACCAGACTGGAATCCGGTGGCCCCACCACAGTTGGCGGCTGATGCACCAGTCCTGGATGTTCTCGAGCCAATGCAGGTAGACTTTCGCCCAGCGTTCCGGGTGAAAGCGGATCACCCCGTCGCGCACGACGGCCTTGGCCGCCTCGACCTGCGGGTATTTCAGCCACCACTGCCAGGTCAGGCGCGGTTCGATCGGCACATCGGCGCGCTCGGAATAGCCGACGTTGTTATCGTAAGGCTCCTCCTTCACCAACGCCCCGCTTTCCTTCAGCAACTCCGCCGCTTTTTTTCGACCCGCAAAACGCTCCATTCCCGCCAGTTCCGAGCCCGCCAATTCGTTCAGCACACCGGCGGCCGTGAGCACATCGAGCGCGGGCAATTGGTGGCGTTGTCCAATCTCGAAATCCACCTTGTCGTGCGCAGGCGTGACCTTGAGCGCTCCCGAGCCGAACTCCCGGTCAATCGCCGCGTCCGCGATGATCGGGATTTCCGCCGACGGTCCCAGCGGACGGCGCACCAATTTTCCAATCCACGAGGCATAGCGGGGATCCTCCGGATGCACGGCAATCGCCACGTCACCGGGGATGGTCTCCGGCCGCGTGGTTTTTACCGTGATAAATTGTCCCGGCGCATCCACCCGTTCGTAGCGCACTTCGTAGAGCAAGCCCTTGGCAGGCTTCATGATCACTTCCTCATCCGAGAGCGCCGTCAGCGAGGCCGGGCACCAGTTCACCATCCGTTTGCCACGATAGATCTGCCCTTTCTGGAAAAGATCAACAAACACGCTCAGCACCGCTTTGGAATAGCGCGGATCCATGGTGAACTGGGTGCGATCCCAGTCACACGAGGCGCCGAGCGCCTGCAATTGCTGGAGGATGATGCCGCCCTTCTCGTCGCGCCATTCCCACACTTTTTCGAGAAATTTTTCGCGCCCGAGGTCGCGACGATTGATCTTCTGTTTCCGCAGTTCGCGCTCCACGACGGTTTGCGTGGCGATGCCCGCATGGTCCGTGCCTGGCAGCCACATCGCCTCGCGGCCCTCGAGCCGCGCCCGGCGAATGAGAATGTCCTGCAGCGTGTTGTTCAGCACATGGCCCATCGTCAGCACGCCCGTCACATTGGGCGGCGGAATCATGATGGTGTAGGGCGTCTTCGCCGGATTCACCCGCCCGGCAAAACAGTCGGCAGCCCGCCAGTCGGCGGACCACCTTCTTTCAACATCGTGCGATTCGTAGCTCTTGGAAATCGAGGCCATGGAGAGGGATTAAGCTGCGCAGTGAAAGCCGCCCACCCCGCCCTGACAAGCCCAGTTCCGATGTCCCGGGCGGCGACCGTCCACGCCTGCTCCCCTTCAGCGCAGGACCTCGAGTTCCAAGATCAGCTGGTTGCGAGGACCCTCCGGCAGCAATTGAAAATGGGCTTGGGCGAACGCCGCCCCCCCCTCCGCGCTCAGGAGAAACTTCAAAAAGGCCTGCAAACGGGGAGCCGCCGCGGGTCGGATCGTCAGATAGAGCGGCAAGCGGAGCGGATAGCTGAGTTCCAGATGTTCGGGTATGGGCAAATAGGCCGGCTCGGTCACGGATCGGGCCACCGCCAGAACCCGCAGCCCGGAATCAGGTGCCGGCCAGCCGACCGTGAGCGCGATCGAGTTATCCGCCGAACGGGTTCGCTGCGCCACTTGGTCCGCATCCGCCGCCAACTGCACGACCGGACGGAATTCAGCTCCTTGGAAGATGAGTCGGCGGACCAACGGCACCACCAACCCAGCCGTCGGAGCGAGGGCATGAGGAGCAATGGCGCGGGTCCGCCATTCACCCGTCAACCCAAGTGCACCCCACGAAGAAAAACTGTCCGTGCCTCCCACGGCAAAAATCCCATGCAACTGTCCGTGGGTGATCTCGGTCAGCGGCAATGCATCAGGCACGACCACCACGACCGCTTGGTAGGCAATCACGCGGCTGAGCAAGGGTTCTCCGGGAGGCTCCTCACCCGGAATGAGCGCGAAAAGACCCACGTCGGCCTCGCCCTGCCGCAGTTGCTCGATCCCCGGACGGGAACCCGCGAATTCTGCGCTCACGGAAATCTCCTGCTCCCGGGCGAATTGCTCAATCGCGGCGCCAAATTCCGGACCCAACAAATCGGAACCCGTGAGCCGGATCTCTGTCTGAGCCAGTCCGGTCAGGCTGGCAAGACCTGCCACCGTAAACAGGCGCCCCTCCTTCCCCAATCGCGCGAGCCAGCAGGCAAACTTCTGGATTGGAAACCGCATGGACCCGAAATTCACCTGTCCCTCCTCAACCCTTGGGTCGCCGCGAGTGCTTCTCGGTGAGTTCGAGTCGTTCGATCCCCCCGGGG
>JAUXOH010000139.1 GCA_030682505.1 Candidatus Didemnitutus sp.
TTCTATGTGATCGCCGTGTATTTCGGCTCGGTGGCGATCCGCCGCACGCGGCACGCCGTGCCGGCCGGGTTGTTCGCCGACTTCATCGGCGTGGTCGCCTCGGTCATCATCTGCAACCTGATGTTCGGGTAAGCGGCGTCGTCAACCGGCCGACGCGAGAGGACGGGGTGACACGGGTTCGCGAACGGACCCGGAGGAGAGCGGCAGAGGGTCGGGCGGGTGTTACTTGGCCAACATCGCGTCGCGCTTGGGCTTGAACTCGTTGCCGTCGCGCCAGGCGGGCCAGGTGGTGCCATTGGCGATTCGGAGTCCGAGTTCCATCAACAGCGCCGTGTCCTGCGCGGCGCCCTCGAAGGTCCAGTCCGGCTGCACCTCGTCGGCGGGCTTGTGGTAGCGATTGGCGATGTAGTCGTCGACCATGCGGTCCGCAAAATCGGCGGGCATGCCGATGAACTTGCGCCCCGATTTGCCGTAGAACGAGGGCACGCCGACCTTGGCGAATTCGAAATGGTCGCTGCGATAAAAACTGCCCGCCTCGGGGCGCGGATCGCCTGAGACCACGCGGCCCTGCGTGGCGGCGATCTCTGCTGCGAGGTCGTCGATCGTGCTCGCGCCGTGACCGATGACCACGAAGTCGCTCGTGGGTCCGAACTGGTTGGCGCCGTCCATGTTGATGTTCGCGAGTGTGCGGTTGAGCGGGTAGAGCGGATCAGCCGAGGCGTAGTAACGCGAGCCGAGCAGACCCTTTTCCTCGGCGGTGACGGAGAGGAAGACGAGGCTGCGCTTCGGGCGCTGGTCGGCGGGCAGGGCTTGGTAGGCCTGCGCGAGTTCGAGCAGCACGGCAACACCCGCAGCGTTGTCGGCGGCGCCGTTGTAGATCTGGTCGCCCGCCAGTTTCGGTTCGATCCCGAGGTGATCCCAGTGCGCGGTGAAGACGATGTATTCGTCCTTCAACACCGGATCGGCGCCCGGCAGGAGGGCGACGACGTTGCGCGAAGCGACATTGCGCAGCGTGTTCTCGGCGGTGAACGAGGCCTTCGCGCCGAGCGACATCGGTTGAAAGTCGCGTTTCACGGCGGCGAGTTTGGCGGCGTCGAAATCCAGCCCGCAACCGGCGAAGAGCCGGCGGGTGGCATCGAGCGTGAGCCACGCGGCCATGCCCACCTTGCCGGCGTTGAGATCGAGCGCGCTGATCTCGAAATTCTCGCGACTGAAGCTGCCGACGACGACGCCGTAGGGGTAGGCGGCGGGTCCGGTCTCGTGCACGATGAGGCAGGCCACGGCGCCCTTCGCGGCGGCGATCTCATATTTGTAGGTCCAGCGGCCGTAGTAGGTCATGGCCTTGCCGCCGAAGATGGCCGGATCGAGCTGGCCGTTGGCGTCCGTCACCGGGGGATCGTTGATCAGCATGACGACGGTCTTGCCGCGTACATCGACGCCCTTGTAGTCGTCCCAACCAAACTCCGGTGCCTCGATGCCGTAGCCAACGAAGACCACCTCGGTGTCCTTGGCGCTGACGGAATTCGCGATGCGACTGGAAGGGCCGACGAAGTCGTTGATGTTCTCCATCGCGATCGTCGCCCCGTCGCGGGTGAAGCTCAGCGTCGGCTGCGTGATGATGCCGACCAGCGGCACATTCTGCACGTAGGTGCCGTCGGGGTTGCCGGGCGCGAGGCCGAGCTTCTGGAACTCCGTGACGAGGTATTCGACCGTCTTGTCCTCACCGGGCGTGCCGGGAGAGCGGCCTTCAAATTCGTCGGACGAAAGGATCTTGGTGCGTTCAAGAATCCGGGCGGCGGAAATGTGCGGGCCGGAGGCGAAGACGGGCGCGCCGCAAGCGACGGCCAGCAAAATCAGGGGAAGGAGGAGGGTTTTCATGGATCGAGGGAAGTGTCGAGGTAGTAGCGGTTCCAGAGCGCGTCCTGCCGCCAGTCGCGCACGCGCGGGGCAACGAGGTAGTTTTGGAAATTGAAGTAGAGCGGGATGACGGGGAGTTCCGCGAGCAAGGTTTCCTCGGCGTCGCGGTAGAGCGCGTTGCGCCGCACGGGGTCGGAGGTGCGCGTGGCGTCGGCGACCAGCCGGTCGAACCGCGGGCTGCTCCAGCGAGGGAAATTACCCGTGGCGCCGGTGGTCAACTCGCCGAAGATGGCGGCGGGGTCGTCGTAGTCGGGGATGGCCGGCATGAAGGCGAGGGCGAAGTCCCCCGCGAGGAGCGCGGCCATGTGCACCTTGCCCTCGCGTTGTACAATGCGGATATCGATGCCGAGTTCGCGCCGCCACATTTGCTGGATCGCCTCGAGCACGGAGGGGTTCACGCCCCACGAGGTCAGTTCGAGGCGCGGGAAATTGGCTCCCTGGGGGAAGCCCGCCTGCTCCAACAGCAGGCGCGCGGCGGCCGGGTCGGTCGCGATGCGCTCGTAACCGGCGTAGTCGCCGAGACCGGGCGGCACAAAATTGGCGGCGGGTCGCTGTCCGCCGCGCAGCACGTTTTGCACGAGGGCGGTGCGGTCGATGGCGAGGGAGAGCGCGCGGCGCACGCGCGGATCGTTGAGCGGCGGCACCGTGAGATTCAGCGCGAGGTAACGGGTCTCGTGCAGGGGTTGGCGGCGCAGCGTGGGCGAGGTGTAGGCCTCCAGTTTCGTCGCGGGTACCGCCATGGTCACATCCACCTGGCCCGCGCGAAACGACCGCTCCTCGGTGTCGCCGCTGTCGTAGACTTGGAAGCGCACGCCCTCGAGGTGCAGGCGCGCGGCGGCGTGGTAATACCGGTTGGGTTGCACGAGCAGGTGTTGATTCTTGCGCCATTCGGTGAGCACGAACGGACCGTTGCCCACATGGTTGCCCGCGCGAGCCCAGTTGTTTTCGCGCGAGGTGCTGCGGCCGGACTTCTCCACCACGGTGCGCGGCACGGGCAGCCACGGACCGCTTGCGGCGAGCGCGGGCAGGTGTGGCGCGGGTTCGGCCAGCTCGAGCGTGAGCGTGTAGTCATCCGGCGCAGCGAAGCCCACGTCGGCAAACTGCTTGAGCTCGCCGAGGTGATAGGCTTGGGCGTTCTTCACCGCGTAGAACAGTGCGGCCTTGGGCGCACCGAGGGCGGGGTTGAGCACGCGTTCGAAGGAGAAGAGAAAATCGCGCGCGGTGAGCGGTTCGCCGTTGGACCACCGGGCCTCGCGGCGGAGTTTGAAGGTGTAGTGCAGGCCGTCGGCGGATACCGACCAGCTTTCGGCCGCGCCGGGCAGCGGCGCGCCGCCGTTCGGGTGCGGCACGAGCAAACCCTCCGCCAGCGCCCGAATGACAAAAAATTCATCCGGCAGGGTGGCGAGGTGCGGATCGAGCGTCGCGGGTTCGTTGCGTTGGCTGATGCGCAGCAGCTGGGCCTCGGGCGCCTCGCGTTTGGCGCACGCGCCGAGCGCCAGGGCGGCGAGCCCGACCAGGGTGGCGGCAGACTTAATTCTCCAGCCAGACATACTTGTAATTCATCTCCTCAAGCTGGGAGGGGCGCCAGTTTTTTACCGCGGTCTGCAAAAGGTAGATGTGGTTCGTGTGGAAGAAGGGGATCATCGGCACCTCGTCCAGCAGCAGGAGCTCCGCTTCCGTGAACAGCGCGGCACGCTGGGCGGGATCGAGGGTGAGAGAGGCGCGGCGGAGCAGGGCGTCGTAAGCGGGGTTGCTCCAGCCGGTGTAGTTGTTGCCGCTGTCGCTCGTCCACACGCCGAGAAAGGTGAGCGGATCCAGGAAATCCCCGACCCAGTCGGAGCGCAGCAGTTGGAAGTCGCCGTTGCGGCGGGCGGCGAAGGTGGATTTCAGGTCCTGATTGACCAGGCGCAGTTCCACGCCGAGTTCGCGCCGCCACATCTCCTGCACCGTCTCGGCAATGACGCGGTGGTTCTGCGAACCGTCCATGAGCAACTCCAAGGCCGGCAAGCCGCGGCCGCCTGCGTAGCCGGCTTCCCGGAGCAGGGCGCGGGCGGTGTCGAAATCCGTCGTGATGCCCCGCGGGGGTTCGTAACCCGCCAGACCGGGCGGCGTGAAGGAAACGGCGATCGGCTGCCCGCTGCGCAGGATGCGCGTGACGATCGCCTCGCGGTCGACGCCGAGCGCGAGGGCGCGGCGGACGCGCACGTCGGAGAGGGCGGGCCGGCGGGTGTTGAGCCGGTAGAAGTAGGTGCCGAGCGTGGGATCGTTGCGCAGGAGCTCGGGGTGGTCGCGTTGATACGAGTCAACCTTGGCGAACGGCACGATGTCGGTGACGTGCAACTGGCCCGAGCGGAAGGCGCGTTCCTCCGCGTCCTTGTTGTCGAACGGATAGAAATGGATGGCGTTGAGTCGCACGGTCGCGGCATCCCAGTAGGTCGGGGATTTTTCGACGACGATGCGCCGATTGGGCGACCACTCCTTGAGCGTGAAGGGACCGTTGGTGACGATGTGTTCGGGGCGCGTCCAACTGTTGCCGCGCTGATCAGGGTCGCCCCGGGCGGCGATGGTGGCCAAGGGCACGGGCCGCCACGCCATGTGCGTGATCAGCGACAGGAAATAGGGCACCGGGTGACGGAGCACGACGCGCAACGTGCGCGCATCGGGGGCGGTGATGCCGACCGTGGAGAAGTCCGTGGTCGCGCCCTTGTGGAAGGCCTCGGCACCGTCGATGACATAGAACCACTGCGCGTTGTCCGCCGCGAGCGTCGGCGTGAGGATGCGGCGCCACGAGCCGACGAAATCCGGGGCGGTGACCGGATCGCCGTTGGACCAACGGGCACTGGCGCGCAGGTGAAAGGTGTAGGTGGTGCCGTCGTCGGAAACTTCCCAGCGCTCGGCCACGCCCGGGAGCGGAGCGCCGCCTTCGGGATTCACCGCGACCAGTCCTTCGAACAGCGCGGCGAGCACCTTCGATTCCGCCAGGCCGGTGCCAATGTGCGGATCGAGATCCGTGACTTCGGAGCTGAGGCTGCGGTGGAGCGTTTGCGTGCGGTTGCCGGAGGTGACCGGCGATTCGCGTTTGGTGCACGCGGCGAACAGTCCGAGGCAAAGAACCGACGCAAGCAGACGAGGGGAAACGGAGCGGAGCATGCAGCAGGGAGCGCAGCCGCGCCTAGAGTTTCTCGATCAGTGCCACGGCATGCGCGGCGATCGCGCGGCCTTGCCCGATGTCGTCACTGCCTTCGTTGGTCGTCGCCTTGAGGCCGATGGCGTCGACCGGGAGTCCGCTCGAGCGGGCGAGCGCGGCCTTCATCTCCCCGAGGCGCGGGGCAATCTTGGGTTGTTCGGCGACCAGCGTGGCGTCGACGTTGACCGGCTTCCAACCGTGGTCGCGCAAGGCGACGACGACCTTTTGCAGGAGGACTTGCGAATCCGCGTCCTTCCACGCCGGATCGGTGTTCGGGAAAAAATGGCCGATGTCGGGCAGGGCGGCCGCTCCGAGCAGCGCATCGCAGATGGCGTGGGTCAGGCAGTCGGCGTCGGAATGCCCGTCGAGACCGAAGTCACTCGCGAACTCCACCCCGCCGAGCACCAGGCGGCGGTTCGGGACTGTGCGGTGGATATCGTAACCATGACCGATGCGGAGGGACGACATGAGGGGAAAGGTTACTCCGCGGGCGGGGAAAGCAAGAATTCGGCGTAGGCGAGATCGGCGGGGGAAGTGATCTTGGGATTCGGGTGGGGATTCTCGAGCAACGCGATCGGGTGCTTGAGCAACTCCACGGCGGCGGCGTCATCGGTCAGCCGCTTGCGGCCCTTCGCGGCTTTGGCGTAGGCGCGGCAGATCAGGTCGCGGCTGAAGACCTGGGGTGTTTCCATCGCCCAGAGATGGTCGCGGTCAAGCGTGCGCAGCATGCCTTCGCCGCGGTGCACCTTGATGGTGTCGGTGACGCGATGGGCAAGCACGACGGCCTTCTCGCGGCGGACGATCTTGTGCAGACCGACGAGTTGATCGGCGCGCACGAGCGGGCGGGCGCAGTCATGAATGAAGACGTAAGCGACGTCCTCCGGCAGCTCGGCGAGCGCGGCGGCGACAGAATCCTGTCGTTCGGTCCCGCCGGGCACGAAGATCGCGGGTGTCGGCGCGTAGGCGGAGAGCTCGACCATCTGGCGCTGGTTGCGGTAGGTGACGACAAAGAAGTCCACGACCCCGCTTCGAAAAAAGGCGGCGGCGGTGTGGGCGAAGACGGGTTTGCCCGCGAGGGGCGCGAGGATCTTGTCGGCCACAGTGCCCGCCATGCGGCGACTGCTCCCGGCGGCGAGAAGGATGGCGGCGGTACGACTCATAGGGAAATGGGGTCAGGCGTTTTGCAGTTCGGCCACGATGCTGCGGGCGGTCGCGGCCGGATCGGTCGCCTGCAGAATCGGGCGGCCGACGACGATGTAACTGGAACCGGCGCGCGCGGCGTCGGCGGGGGAAAGGGTGCGTTTTTGGTCGTCACCGCCGGTGGCGCTCAGCGGGCGGATGCCGGGGGTGACGAGTTGCATTTCGGCGGGAAGCGTGCGGCGCAGCAAGGGCACTTCCAACGGGGAACAGACGAGGCCGCGCAGACCGGCGTCAGCCGCGAGCCGGCCCAGCCGGGCGACCTGTTGCTCGGCGTCGGCCGCGACCCCGATCTCGTGGAGGCCGGCACTGTCCATCGAGGTCAGGACCGTGACCCCGAGGAGCAGCAACTGCGGGTTCGCCTGCTGCTGCGCGGCGACCGCGGCGCGCAGCATCTCGCTCCCGCCCGCGGTGTGGAGCGTGAGCATGCGGATGGGCAACGGGGAGAGGGACGCGACGGCCTTGGCGACGGTGTGGGGGATATCGTGGAGTTTGAGATCGAGGAAAATCTCGAAACCCATGCTCGCGACCTCACGCACGTAGTTGGGGCCGTAGGCGGTGAACAACTGGAGGCCGATTTTCACCCACCGGACATGGCCGCGGAGCTGGCGCAGGAGAGGGGCGGCGTCTTCGCGGGTGGGAACGTCGAGGGCGAGGATGAGTTCGCAGGGCATTAGGGGCAGGACATTAATGACGACGATTGCGCCTTAATCAAAGAGAGAAATGGCGGCGGGGAATTTACTAGGAACGGCGCGGGTTAGTGTGCATTAGTGAACGGAAGGTCATGGCCGTAACGATTTTCAGTCCCGCGAAGATAAATCTGTTCC
>JAUXOH010000070.1 GCA_030682505.1 Candidatus Didemnitutus sp.
AGCCTCGTCGTGGACCAGGTTTTTGTGTTCCGCCGCCACGGCGGGGTGCGTGGTTTCCTGCAATTGATGCACGAAGTGCGGGAGCGCCGCTTTGAGGTGGTGATGGATTTTCAGGGGCTCTTGCGCTCCGGCCTGATGATCAAGTGGACGCACGCGCAGCGCAAGATCGGCCGCCTGGACGCGATCGAGGGTGCGACCTTTTTCTATGATGAGAAGGTCGCTTGGCCGACGCCCGGGCGCGGCCACCCCTTGGAAATGTTGCTCCAGTTCTGCGTGGCGGTGGGAGCGAAACCGACGCTGCCGGGACCCTTGCTGTTTCGGGATCACGCCAAATTGAACCTCAGTTTCATGGAGCCGCACAAGGGCCTGCGGCCGGTTTTGTTTTTCCCCGACAGTCGCCGCGACGACATGAAGTGGGGCGGGTTCAGCCAGCTCTCGTCGCTGCTCGTGAGGGAATGCGGTCGGAAGGTGGTATGGGCGGGCAATGCCTACCTGCCGTGCAAGGAGGCGTTCCCGGATGGGGCCTTCGTGAATCTCACGGGCAATACGAGTTTGGCCTCCCTCACGGCGTTGATTTCCAACGCCGATTGGGTGGTTTCGAACGACAGCGGTGCCATGCAACTCGCCGTCGCACTCGGCGTGAAGACGATGAGCATTTTCGGACCCACGGATCCGCGATTGACGGGACCGTATCCGCCGTCGAACACGGCGATGAATCTGGTGATCCAGGCCCCGGTGGGTGACCTGCGCCTGCTGCCGGCGAAAGAGGTGTTTGCGCGGTTCAAGCGGGTGCTGGAGGCGGCCCCGCGGCACCGCGGATTTGTCCCAACCCAAGCATCCTGAGTGAAGGCCACCCATTCCGCCCCGAGCAGCATTTGTTTGGTTCGCCTTTCCGCCTTGGGCGATGTCGTCCTCGCCACGGCGCTCGTGAGCACGCTCCGGGCGCAGTTTCCCGATGCGAGCCTCACCTGGATCACGAGCGCGATGACGCGGGACCTTCTGGGCGAGTTGCCGGGGGTCGAGTTCGTGGTTGTGCCGCGGCCGATGCGCCTGCGGGACTACCTGGCGCTGCGGCAAACCCTGCGCGGCCGCAGGTTCGATGTCCTGTTGGCCGCCCAGGCGAGCTTCCGCGCGAATCTCGTGCACGCGTGCGTGCCGGCGCGGCGCAAGATTGGCTTTGATTCACGGCGCGGTCGCGAGTTGCACCGCTGGTTCGTCACTGAGCAGATCACTTACCGCGATGAACATCTGGCGGAAGGTTTTCTCGGTTTTGCCGAGGCGCTGGGGGTGGCGCCCGAAAAATGCGAGCGACGGCTCACGGTCCCGGTTGCCGCCGCCGATCTCGCCGCGGGACGCAAGCTCACGGGGGAGGGGAAGTATTTCGTGATCAACCCGGCCGCGAGCAAGCCGGAGCGAAACTGGCCGGTGGAGCGCTACGCCGCCGTCGCCGATCATATCGTGCGGCAGACGGGATGGCGGATTGTGCTCACGGGGGGAGGGAGCGCCGTCGAGCGGGCCTTGGTGGACGCGGTGGCGGCGAAACTTCAAGCCCCGGCTGTGAATCTTGCGGGTCGCACCACGGTTCGGCAAATCGCTGCCGTGATCGCCGGGGCGGAGGGATTGTTGGCCCCCGACACGGGCCCGGTTCACTTTGCGGCGGCGACGGGCACGCCGGTGATCGGGCTTTACGCCGTGGCGCGTTCGGCGCTGACGGGACCGTGGCCGGAGCAACGGTATTGCGTCGATCGTTACGACGGGGCCGTGAAGCAAGTCCTCGGTCGGGATCCACGCGCGGTCGGCTGGCATATGCGGGTGCACGATCGGCGAGCGATGGAATTGATCACGGTCCCGGAGGTTTGTGCCCAATTTGACCGGCTGCGGGCGGAACGAACGGCGGTCCGGACCTGACCCCCGGCGGAACGGCCCCGGAAAGTTGGACTCAAAATCGCCTTGCTGGCGACGGTGGTTCCCCGGTTAATCCTCACTCTTATGCTCGACCCAAAACTTCTTCGTGAATCGCCCGAGCTCGTGCGTGCCGCCATCGCCAAAAAGCATCTCACGATCGACCTCGATGCCGTGACGGCCATCGATTCGTCGTGGCGCGCACAGTTGACCGAGGTCGAGGGACTCCGTTCCAAGCAGAAGGCGGCGAACAACGAGATGGCCGCGCTGAAGAAGGGCTCGCCGGAATTCATGGCCAAGGTGCAGGAGATGAAGGCGGTTTCCGCGGAAGTGAAGGCCAAGGAAGAGGGTTTCAAGGCACTGGAGGAACAATGGCACGCCGCGATGCTCTCGCTGCCCAATCTGCCCCATGCGTCGGTGCCCGACGGTCGCACGCCGGAGGAGAACCGGGTGCACGCGACGCACGGTGATCCCACGGCGACCTCGACTTGCGCCCAGCCGCACTGGGAGATCGCGGGTTTCGAGCGGTTGGTCGACTTTCCCCGCGGCGCCAAGGTCACCGGCGCGGGTTTCCCGTTCTTGATCGGCGACGGCGCGAAACTGTCGCGCTCGTTGCTGCAGTTCTTCTTGGATGAAGACGTGAAGGCCGGCTACACGGAGGTGAGTCCGCCGATTTTCGTCAACGCGGCCAGCGCCACCGCGACCGGGCAGCTGCCGGACAAGGAAGGGCAGATGTATGAGACCACGCCCGACCGGCTCTATGCCGTGCCGACGGCCGAGGTGCCGCTGACGAATTTTTATCGGGATGAAATTTTGGATGAAGCGGTGCTGCCGGTTTGTCGTTGCGCCTACACTCCGTGCTTTCGGCGCGAGGCGGGCAGCTACGGCAAGGACGTGCGCGGGCTGAATCGCGTGCATCAATTCGACAAGGTCGAGCTGCTCAAGTGGGTTCACCCGTCGAGCAGCTATGAGGAATTGGAAAAGCTCCGCGCCGACGCGGAACGGCTGCTGCAAAAACTCGAACTGCCCTATCGCGTGCTGCTGATGTGCGGTGGCGACCTCGGCTTTGCCCAATCGAAGAAATACGATCTCGAGGTCTGGGCGGCCGGTCAAAAGCGGTGGTTGGAGGTTTCCAGCTGCTCGAATTTTGAATCCTTCCAAGCCCGGCGCGCGCAGATCCGTTTCCGCAACCCGGAGTCGGGCAAGCCGGAGTTGGTGCACACGTTGAACGGTTCCGGGCTGGCGGTGCCGCGGGTGTTTGCCGCGCTGCTCGAGAATAACCTGCAAGCCGACGGCCGGGTGAAGCTGCCCGCCGCGCTGGTGCCTTACTTCGGCAAGGAATATCTGAGTTTCCAGTGAGCCACTCACCGCACCGCCCGCGAAACTGGCCCGCCAAGGCCGCGCGGGTGGGTGAGTTGCTGCCGCTGACGCGATTGCACCCGGCGGCGTTGGAACGAGCCAAGCGCAGTCGCGCGAGTGAGCCTTGGTGCGTTGCCCTGTCGGGCGGTGTGGATTCCGTGGCGTTGTTGCTTTTGCTTTGGGCGCACTGGCCGGAGCGCAGGGAGCGGATGGTGGCACTGCACTTCAATCATCGGCTGCGCGGTCGCGCGGCGGAGGCCGATGCGAAATTCTGCTCCCGGGTTTGCGCGGCCTTGGGCATTCGTCTGGTGACGGGCGCATGGAACGCGAAGTCGCGCCAGGGCGCGAGCGAGGCGGCGGCTCGTGCGGCGCGGCAGGCCTTTTTTGCGCGGTCGATGAAGCGCCGGAATGCCCGCCTGCTCTGGCTGGCGCATCAGCAGGACGATATCGCCGAAACGCAATTGATGCGGCTGGCGCGGGGGAGCGGCACGGCCGGTCTGGCGGCACCGCGTCCGGTGCATGCGACGGGTGGGGACGGGGGCGTGCGTTTGCGGCCGTTGCTCACCGTGAAGAAAGCCGAGCTGTGCGCCGTGCTGCTGGCGGCGGGCGCCACGTGGCGCGAGGACCAGACCAACGCGGGCCGTCGCTTCTTTCGCAATCGGGTGAGGCAAACAGTGCTGCCGGCCTGGGTCGACGTGTCGGGCCGGGACGCCTTGGCGGGTGCGGCGCTTTCCCGGGAGCGCCTCGAGGAGGATGACGCGGCGTTGGAGGCGTGGTTGGACGAACTTGCGCCGTTGAGGCGTGGGCGACTCGACCTCACGATTTTGGCCGACAAGCCGGTGGCGATCTGGCGTCGCGCCCTGCATCGTTGGTTGCTCGCGGTGAAGCCCGAGAGTGATTTGTCGCGGCAAGGATTCGATGTCCTCCTGGGCGTCGCCCGGCGAGGTGGGTCGACGCGCTTCAGTTTAGGGAAGGAAGCGTTTGCGATTATTCGCCGTGGTAAGCTGGCGTTTAAGAGGGATTAAGGTAGCTTTGACGCCAGATGTACTTCTTCCTGCCCTTCGTTTGACTTATCCAATGGAACTCTCACGGTAACAACCCAGTCTCAATTTCGAATGCCTGAACAAGACGACAACAAGCGCCGCCGCCCGCTCAAGAACCTGCCCCCCGAGAGCTTTCAGCCCAAGGTCATGCTGATTTGGGCCGCCATAATTGCGGCGATTGTCGCACTGTTCTATTTTAACCCTTCCAAGGCGCCGCAGCCCGCGACGCTCAAGATGCACCAAGTGCTCGAGATGGCCGACCAAGGGCAGGTCTCCGAAGGCTACATCCGACCGGATCCTTCGGCGGGCCGCGATTTCTACACCGTGACGGGCGAGGCCAGGGAAGCCACGTTGCGCAACGAGATAGGCCTCACCAAGACCTTCATGGCCAACGGCCGTCTGACGGACGGCAATTTCGAGCGTCTCCAGAAGACGCAGGTGTTCATCGAGAAGCCGGCCACGACGGCGATGACCCAGCTGCTTTATAATATCCTGCCGTTCATCATTGTGATCGGTCTGCTCTATTTCCTCTTCGTGCGCCAACTGCGCAATGCCGGCAAGGGCGCCCTCAGTTTCGGCAAAAGCCGCGCCAAGCTCCTCACCCGCGAAAAAGACCGGCTGACCTTTGCGGACGTCGCGGGCTGCGATGAAGCCAAGGAAGAGGTCAGTGAAGTGGTCGAGTTCCTGCGGGATCCGAAGAAATTCCAGAAGATCGGCGGCCGGATTCCCAAAGGCATCCTGATGGTCGGGCCTCCCGGCACGGGCAAGACGCTTCTCGCCAAAGCCATTGCAGGCGAAGCCGAAGTGCCTTTCTTTTCGATCAGCGGTTCCGATTTTGTGGAAATGTTCGTCGGCGTCGGCGCGAGCCGCGTGCGCGACATGTTTGAACAGGGCCGCAAGAATGCGCCCTGCCTCATCTTCATCGACGAAATCGACGCGGTCGGTCGGCAACGGGGCGCGGGTCTCGGCGGCGGCAATGACGAGCGGGAGCAGACGTTGAACTCTTTGCTGGTGGAAATGGACGGTTTCGAAGCGCAGGAAGGGGTCATCATTATCGCGGCGACCAATCGCCCCGATGTGCTCGACAGCGCCCTGTTGCGCCCGGGTCGTTTTGATCGCCAGGTCTCGATCGATTTGCCCGACATCCTTGGTCGTGAGCACATCCTGCGGGTGCATGCGCGGAAAATCACCCTGGCTGACAACGTCGATCTTTCGGTCGTGGCGCGGGGGACGCCGGGCCTGTCGGGTGCGGAATGGGCCAATCTCTTGAATGAGTCCGCCCTGCTCGCGGCGCGGCGGAATAAGAAGAAAGTCGACA
>JAUXOH010000141.1 GCA_030682505.1 Candidatus Didemnitutus sp.
CTCTATGTCGGCGAACCGGTGCTCTCGACCACTGATTTCAATCCGGGGGCGTTCCGCTGGGTCAATGCCGGCGACCGGGATCATTCCACCCTCAGTTTCCTGCGCCTGGATCCGAAGGGGGAGAACGTCTATCTGGTGATCGGCAATTTCACCCCGGTCACTCGCACGCTTTGCCGGGTCGGCGTGCCCGAAGCCGGGCGGTGGAGTGAAGTGCTGAATTCCAACGCCAGCGTCTATGGCGGGGCGGGTTTTGGGAATTACGGTGGTCAGGCGACCGAGGCAGTTGTCGCCGACGGACAGGCGCAGTCGCTCGTGCTGACCTTGCCGGGTTTGAGCACGCTCGTGCTGAAATGGAATCGAACCGACGCTCTGGCCGCAGTGAAAACTTCTGAAAGCAAACTGGCGGGCAAACCGGTCCGCTCTGCTCGCCGGACGAAGAAAGTTGCCTAGTCCAGCCGGCGGGAGGCAGGCGCGACAGGCGGACTACTTGCGCAGCGGAATCACCGGAGCGAAATCAGAATAGGTGACGCGCAACTCCTCCTCCATCGGAATGAAAAAGAAAAGCCGGCCGCGAAAGCGGGACACCATCTCATGAGGCAAAGCGGGGCGATCATCGGACGCCGGGGAAAATTGCATGGTCACTTCCAACTGATTCATCCGCACGCCGAGCGCGGGGGAGAACGCTCCGAGCAAATGCAAGGTGAAGCGCTCCACGGTGGGCTCGGCCTTGGTGACCGTCAGGTGCAGGAGGAGGTGTTGCAGCAATGGTTCCGAGACGTCTTCCCGGAAACGCAATTGGAATTCCGCCCGCTCCGCGTCGTCGCGCACCAATGCGGCGGAGGTCACGTCAATGTCCCCCTTTTCAAAAGTCGCGCGGGCCGTGGGCGACGCATTGCTGGCCTTGTAGCGCCGGTAACGCTCGTGGTCCTCGGTGGTCGGCTCGAGACCATTGCGGCGCAGCAACGTCCATTCGCCACCCTTCGGCCGGGAAGGATCGTAGCGTTCGAGGGAGGTTTCCTCTTTGCGCGTCGTGGTCAGGTTGTAGGCCCAACCCCGTGGCGCGTCCGAACTCAGGCGGGCCAGCGCGGTCTGGAAATACTCCGGAAGGTCGATCGCCCCCGCACCGAGCGGTGCCAGCAACGCAAAGCCAAGGATCGCGGCAAGGCGGCGCATCCTATTTGGTCTGCTCATCCGCCCGGGCGACAAACCACTCGAAGCTGCCCGCGAAGCAAATGTTGCCGGCCTCGTCCTTGAGTTCGACCCACGTCGTCGCGGTGGTGCGCGTGCGGGTGGTGAGGTCCTTGATCAGATTCCCGCGGGTGAAATCGTCGGGGCTCGCAAAGGCCAGCAACTTGCCGGTGGCCGGCTTGCGGTATTTCAGCTGCGAGCCGCGCACGACGGCGAACACCGAGTCGACGAGGGTCGGGAATTCGCGTTGCAGGGAAAGCGCGCTGGCTGCCTCGGCGAGGGCGAATTGCGCGGCCGCGTGCACGGTGCCGAGATGGTTCTGCAGCAACGGGGTCAGTGGCATCTCCAGCAGGTGCTCGCACCCTTCCGGCGCGGCCACCATGCCCAGAGCCTGATTGAGAGCGAGGTCGGTGGGTTTCACGTCGAGAACTAGACGGCGGTGTCCGTGGGCTGGCAACGCCGTTCGCGCACTTTCCGGCTAATATCTGCCGCCCAGCTGCGTGGTAGGAGTGAACCCCTTGTTCTCCCATGAATGTCGAACGCTTCGCTCTGCCAGCCCTCGTTGCCGCGGCCCTGCATGCTGCGTTACTGTTCGCCAACTTCGCGCCGGAAAATGACGCCCTCGTGGTTCGGCCAATCACGCTCCAACTGATCCGCAAGCCGATCCCCACCGGAATGGTAATGCCACCCGCGCAAAAGCGTGAGGATGCAACCGGGGCCGTTCGGCCGCTCCCCAGCGGAGGGCCTTCCCGTCCCACCCTGCCGGAACGCATTCATCCAATAACCGGTCCTTTCCCACCGCCGCTACCGCTCGTAAGCCCCAGTTACCCTGATCCCGGAGTAGTGACGATTCCGCGCCACCCGTGGACCGGACACGAGGGGGCACCGGGTGAGTGGCCGGGTCAGGTGCCGGAGCAAATTTTTAGCCCGGTCCAGTTGGATCATTCGCCGAGGGTCCGGGCGCAGTTGGCTCCGGAGTATCCCCTCGAACTCCGACGAGCGGGGGAGGAAGGGTCGGTGCTGGTCGAGTTTGAAGTCGATCAGACGGGTCAGGTGACGGCGGCCCGGGTTGTCCGCGGCGCGCATCGGGAATTTGAAGTGGCGGCAATCCGGGCGGTTCTGAAGTGGAAATTTGAGCCAGGTCGCCACCAAGGAAGAGCCGTGGCGTTTCGCATGTCGGTACCGATTGGGTTTACCTTGGACGGGAATTAGCATCCGTCCTTGGTCCCTGCGGTGGTGATTTGATTTCTCCGTTTCGCCAACCGAGCGGAGATCGCCTGCCTCGCCCCGTCCGCTTGTGGGGCCACGGAGCCTACCAACGATGGAACGCGGGATGGCCGGCCTGTACCGCGACAAAGGTGCCCCGGCACGTGGCGCGTGGTTTGCCGGCGGCGGAAAGGGTTCCCTCAACAATCGCGCGATTCCCGGTCAATTCAACGAGGCGGGCCACCAGTTCAACCGGTCCGTCGGTGGGGCAGGGGCGCATCATCTTGATCGCATAGTCGGCGGTGACGGTGCACGGCGGGGTCCCGAGGCCGCCGTCGCGCATCAAATTCCACGCCGCCGTCCAATTGCAGTGGCAGTCCAACAATGAGCCGATGATGCCGCCGTTGAGCACGCCCGGGAAAGCTGCGTGGTGGGCTTCCGGGGTCCAGGTGGCGATCACCTCGTCGCCGCGCACGTGGCTCCGGATCTGCAGGCCCTTGGCGTTGGCCGGGCCGCAACCAAAGCAGATGCTCTTGGGGGAAAAATGCTCTTGGAGGGAAAGATCACGCATGGGGCGACGCTGGTCAGAAACGACCGGAATGAGAAACCCAAAGTGGTTCCCGAGCGGAGAAGGCCGCCCAACGACACCCAAGGAGGCCAATAAACCGATTTCGGGGCCCGAAGTCCCTGAAAATGCTTAGGAACAATCGATTATTTGGCTTTTCCAATGGGGCACCATCTGTTCACCCTGAATCCCAATGAATTTCCGTTCCGCCCTTTCCGTGGTCCTCGTGGCATCCGTTTCGCTCTCTGCCTTTGCTCAGAATGTGGAGGACGAGGAGAAGCTCGAACGCGAGTTGGGTTTGCCGAGCGATCACTGGTATGTGCCGAAGACGACGCTGCGTTTCGGTTTTCGTGTGCTGACCTCCGGGGTAAACGTCAACTTCGGCAATCTCGGCACCGTCACCTCAACCCGTGCAATTGTGCCGGCCTCGGCGGGCGATATTAACCGCATTTACGACAATGGCGCCGTGGCGTTGGATTTGCCGGGTTTCAACGAGGTCGATGCCAATGGCGTCCAGACTTCCATCCCGGGTGGTCGCTACCAGGTCCTCGTTCCCCAGACCGATGGGTCGGTCGGCCTCGCCCTTGACGGCGTATCCTTCACGCCAGGCCAGACGCGGTTCTGGAATTATGTTTCTGATGACCAGGTAATCGGTGGTCTGCTGGGATTGAGCAACTTCAGCGCGGCCAGTGAGGGAGCCACCGCCTCGAAGGACGAAGGGATGTCCAGTGGGGTCGAACTTTCGGTTTCGCGCGATTTGGGCAAAGTCGGAAGCAGGTTTCAAATCAGTGTCGACGCTGGCATCGCCTTGAATTCGATGAACGCGAAGACCGGTGGAACGGTTCGTTCCACGCTCACGAGCTACACGGACTATTTTCGCTTGAATGGGCCCACGCCGACGGAAAAGGGCGGACCCACGTACGGCGAATTGGTCCTGCCTGACGGCACCATCGTCGCGCAAGGATATGAAACCACGACGCCGTTGCAGACGACGCCGGATGCCTCTCTCTCAGCGACGACCTCTGTGGTGGGCGGCGCGAGCGTGCAGGGCAATTGGCAGATCAAGGGCGCCTATTTCCTCATGCGGCTTGGACCGAGCGTGCACACGCAATTATCGGAACGCTTCGGAATGAGCTTCGGCGCGGGTGTGGCCGGCGCCTATGCAGGCAGCCGCTATAGTGTCGTGGAGCAACTGGAGCTGCCCGATCTCGCCGAGCCTCTGATTGAAGATCGTTTCAGCAACGAATCCAAGTTTCTGACCGGCTACTATGCGGATCTGAATTTTGGTTGGCAGGCCAACGAGCGTACCGGTCTCTTTGCCGGTGTCGGCTTGCAGCACCTTGGCAGTTACGACCAATCCGTCGGCGGTCGCACGGCGAAGATCGAAATGGGCAGTGCGGTTGGAGTGCGCGGGGGCATCAGCATCAAGTTCTAAGCCGGTCACCCCTCCGGCGGGTCGGCCTTCTCCCTGAATTCCGCGGCCGGTCACCGGGCCCGGTTTTAGGCTTGGGCGAGGTCGGCCAACACGGCGTTGACGCTGCGCAATTGTTCGGGAGCAAAGAGCGCGTTGATCCTCGTGATTACCTGCTGCACAAGCCCGTCCGGGCACGAAGCCCCGCCGGTGATCAGCACGCGCTTCGGGCCGGTGTCATTGGGCCACAACGGATGCACCACGAGGTGGCCAGCTTTGCCTTGGCCCGCGGGGAAAACATAATGCTCGATCTCGTCGCGGGACCGAATGCTGGTTTCCGACTGGATGAAAAAGGCGCGTTTGCCCAGCTGCTGTTCACAGACGCGATAGAGCTGGTAGGTATTCGAGCTGTTCTTGCCGCCGATGACGATGGCCGCATCCAGCGGCTCGCTCAGGGCGCGACTCAGCGCATCCTGGTTGACCTGCGTGGCGTAGCACAGCGTGTCTTTCTTGCCCGCGCCGCCCACGTGCGCCGGACCCTCGGTCTCGCCGAAGCGGGCAACAAAGACCGATTTGAAATAGTCAATGATCGCGGAAGTTTCATTCATCAGCAGCGTCGTTTGATTGACGACAGCGAGCCGCTCGAGGTGCACCTCGGGATCAAATCCGGGTGTGTGCAGGCCCGCAAATTGGGTCAGGATGGCGTCCCTCCCGCCTGCCGTGGGCTGGGCGATGTAGTCCCCGAGCAACCTGGCCTCGGCCAGGGTCCGGATGATGATCGACGGGGCGTAACGCCGACTGTTGGAGAAGGTCGCCTTGGTTTCCTCGTGTTCACTCTTGCCGTGGATGACGACGGTGAAGCCGTCCCGGCCAAAGGCACGGGCCGCTTTCCAAACCTTTTCCACCAACATGCACGTGGCGTCATACTGAGCGACGCGAATGCCTTTGCGCACGAGGCGCTTCTTGTCCTCGTCGGTGGCGCCAAAGGCCGGAATGATGACGACATCCTCGCTGGTCAACGTGCTCCAGAGCAGGGGCTCGTGCAAAGCTTCGCGCGAAGGTTTGCCGCTGACGGTCAGCGGCGCGCCCTTGTCGGTTTGCAAGTAGCGCAGACCGCGCGCCAACAGGTCCTCGTTCACAAAGGGATTGTGAATCAGCTCGCTCAACATGAAGACGCGTCGTGTGGGGTTTTCCGCCAGCGTCTCGTAGGCGCGCTCGATGGCGTTCTTTACCCCGAGGCAGAAACCGAAATGGCTCGGGATGGTGTATTGCACCGCG
>JAUXOH010000071.1 GCA_030682505.1 Candidatus Didemnitutus sp.
CGACTTCGCTGCGGTCGGCGCTGACCAAGACGATTTCGAATTCCGGGTAAAGCTCGCGGATCGCCGCGTAGTCCTTGATCAACTCGGGCGTAAACTCCCGGCACGGCCCGCACCAGCTCGCGGAAAAATAGAGACCGAAGAACTTCACGCCATTAAGCCGACGCGAGTCGAACGCCCGCACGGCATTGTTTTCGCGCACAATCAACCGGCTCGCCAGGATCTGCTGGAGCGCCGTCGGCTGCACAGGGGAAATGGGTCGTGTCCGGGTCGCCTCGACGGGCACCGTCGGCGCCGACGGCGCGGGCTTCTCGAGCGCGGCACTCGCCGGTTGGCCGAGCCGCGCCAGCAAATCGGTTTTTTCCACGGGCAGGCGCACGACCGTCGAACCGAGTCGGCCGGTCACGCCCTCCGGTCCCACCCCGGTCAACGCGAGCACTCGTCCGGCACCGAGCAGCATCGCCCCGTTGGGTTGGCCATCCTTGAGCACGACGCCGCGGGCCGAAGCCGTCACCGTGATTTCCGCAGGCCAGCGTTCCGGTGATGCCGCCAATTCCTCCAGCGTCACCGCCTGCGCCCCGCAGGCCGCGACGAACCAGAGCCAAAACAGAAAGGCGCGATTCATGACGTCGCGTGCTTCCGGTGGAGCGCGAGGTGATTGCCCTCACTGTCGAGAAAACGCGCGAAGTGGCAGACGCCCGTATCGGTCGGTTCCATCACGAAACGCACGCCCTGACCCTTCAGGTAGGCCACGACGCCGTCAAAATCATCCGTTTCCAATGCCGCGCATCCCGCTTGGGCGGGCACGGCATCCTGCATGAAGCCCGAGATCGCCAACGTGCCGCCGCCGACGGCGTATTCGACGAATTGATCGTCCCAGTTCGCCGTTTCGGTCAACCCGAGCACCCCGTGGTAGAATTCCCGGGCGCGCAGCATATCTGTCACGGGATAGACAAAAAACGGCAGCCCGGTGAAGCTCGGTTTCATGCGGCGGATTCTCCCGAGCTCGTCCCCAAGGGCAAGCTGCAAGGCTGCCCTTCCGCCGCCGCCCCGGCCCGGCCCCGAGTGAAACACCGGTTAACTTTCCCAATTGGTGAATCACGCTTGCAGTGTCCGCCTCCCGTCCTCTTTTTCCGGCCATAGCTCATGGCGTCCAACTACACTGAAGCCAGCATCAAGACCCTCAGCTCGCTCGAGCACATCCGCCTGCGCCCCGGCATGTATATCGGTCGGCTGGGCAACGGTGCTCACGCCGAGGACGGCATCTACGTCCTCCTGAAGGAGACGATCGACAACTCGATCGACGAATTCACGATGGGCGTCGGCCGGAAGATCGAAATCGAGCTCAAGGAGCGCTCCCTCCGCGTGCGCGACTACGGCCGCGGCATCCCGCTGGGCAAACTCGTCGACTGCGTCTCGATCATCAACACCGGCGCCAAATACGACTCCGAGACTTTCCAAAAGGCCGTCGGCCTCAACGGCGTCGGCCAGAAGGCCGTCAACGCCCTCTCCTTCACCTACCGCGCCCAGGCCGTGCGCGACGGGGAAACCAAGGTGGTCGAATTCGAAAAGGGCAAACTGAAGAAGGACGCGCGCGTGACCAAGAGCGACGAGCGCAACGGCACCATCATCGAGTTCACGCCGGACGAGCAGCTCTTCGGCAAGGACTTCCGGTTCCGCGCCGAGTTCATCGAGGACATGTTGTGGAACTACGCGTTCCTCAACCGCGGCCTCACGCTCACGTTCAACGGCAAGGCCTTCAAGTCCGAGCACGGCCTGAGGGACCTTCTGACCAAGGAACTCAGCGGCGAACCGCTCTACCCGATCATCCATCTCGAAGGGGAGGACATCGAGGTCGCCCTCACCCACGGCAACCATTACGGCGAGGAGTATTGGTCGTTCGTCAACGGCCAGCACACCACCATGGGCGGCACGCACCTCGCGGCCTTCCGCGACGCGCTGGTCACGACGATCCGCAACCATTTCAAGAAGGACTACGACGCCGCCGACATCCGCCAGTCGATCGACGCCGCCGTCTCCGTCCGCGTGCAGGAGCCGGTCTTCGAGTCGCAGACCAAGACCAAGCTCGGCTCGAACGACATCGGGCCGCAGGGCCCGTCGCTGAAGGAGTTCGTCGGCAAGTTCATGCAGCAGTCGCTCGACACGTGGCTGCACAAGAACCGCGAGGTCGCCGAAACGATCAAGCGCAAGATCGAGGAGAACGAGCACGAGCGGAAGGAACTCGCCGGCATCCGCAACATCGCGCGCGAGCGCGCCAAGAAGGCCTCGCTCCACAATCGCAAGCTGCGCGACTGCCGCCTCCACCTCGGCGACCGCAACGCCCGCGCCGAGGAGAGCACGCTGTTCATCGTCGAGGGCGATTCCGCCGCCGGCTCGCTCACCTCGTGCCGCGACGTGCAGACGCAGGCCGTGTTCGCCCTGAAAGGCAAACCGCTCAACACCTACAGCCTGACCAAGAAGGTCATCTACGAGAACGAGGAATTCCACCTCCTCCAGGCCGCGCTCAACATCGAGGAAGGCCTCGACGCGCTGCGCTACAACCGTGTCGTCCTGGCCACCGACGCCGACGTGGACGGGATGCACATCCGCCTGCTGCTGCTCTCGTTCTTCCTGCAATTCTTTCCCGACCTCATCCGCAACGGTCACCTCTTCATCCTCGAGACGCCGCTCTTCCGCGTGCGCAACAAGAAGAAGACACGGTATTGCTACTCGGAGCAGGAGAAGCAGCTCGCGATCGAGGAGCTCGGCAGCACGCACGAGATCACGCGCTTCAAGGGCCTCGGCGAGATTTCCTCCGGCGAGTTCAAGGACTTCATCGGCGAAAACATCCGCCTGGAGCCCGTGTCGATGAACCACCTCTACAGCAGCGATGAACTCCTGTCCTTCTTCATGGGCAAGAACACGCCCGAACGGCAGGACTTCATCATCGAAAATCTCCGCGTGGAAAAAGATCTGGTCGCGACCTGATCACTGGGACTGACTCATCACGATGAACCCCGCGCCCGGCCAAGTCCTCGTGCTGCGCTGGAACTCCGCCGGTCTCACCGCGGCGGAAACGGACGCGGTGGCCGTCGAGGAGCCGCTGGAAATCCGCGTCGCCGACCGCAGTGTGGCGGTCGTCATGCGCACCCCCGGACACGACCGCGAGCTGACCGCGGGCTTTTTGCTCACCGAGGGTGTGATCCGCCGCGCCGAGGACGTGATCGATATTCTTCCCTGCCGCGACCAGGACGGCGGCGCCTCCGGCAACGTGGTCAATGTCCTCCCCGCCGCGGACGTCGCGGTGGATTTCGCGCGGTTGACGCGCCACGTCTTCGGTTCCTCGAGTTGCGGAGTCTGCGGCAAGGCCACGCTGGACGCCGTGCTGCAATCCTTTCCGCCCGTGGCGCCGGGCCCGGTCTTCGCTCCTGCCCTGCTCGCGGAACTGCCCGCAAAATTACGCACGGTTCAACCGGTCTTCGCCTCCACCGGCGGCCTCCACGGCTGCGCCCTATTCAATCCGGACGGCGAATTTGTGACCGTGCGCGAGGACGTCGGACGGCACAACGCGCTCGACAAGGTCCTGGGGCGCGCGCTGCTCGATGGCCGCCTGCCACTTTCCCGGCACGGCTTGCTGTTGAGTGGGCGCATTTCCTTCGAACTCGTGCAGAAAGCCCTCGCCGCCGGAGTCCCGCTGGTCGCCGGCATCGGCGCACCGTCGAGCCTCGCCCTCGAGTGCGCCCGCCGCGGCGGTCTGACCGTGGTCGGTTTCCTGCGCGCGGACCGGATGAATGTCTATTGCGGCGCGGCGCGACTCGGTCTCGCGGAACCCCGAACCGGCGACCGCCCATGAAGATCGCCGCGCTGCATCTGTCGGCCGGGCACAATTTCGTCGGGCACCACGGGCAACCGGCGGGCACGCATCCGATCAACTCCGTCGCGTCCGTGGAGTGCGTCGCCGGCCGCGGGCTGCGCGGGGACCGGTTCTGGGACCACAAGCCCGACTTCCCAGGGCAAATCACGTTTTTCGCGGAAGAAGTGCACCGTGCGCTGCTGCGCGAGTTGCAACCTTCCCCGTGTCCTGCGGGCGCCTACCGGCGCAACGTGATCACGCGCGGCGTGGATCTCAACACCCTCGTTGGTCGCGAATTCACGGTGCAGGGCGTGCGGTTTCTCGGCACGGTGGAGTGCAAGCCGTGCTATTGGATGGACCAAGCGGTGGGTCCGGGCGCGAACGTGTGGCTGCGGGGCCGCGGCGGGTTACGCGCGAAAATTCTGAGCGACGGGGTGCTGCAGGTTGATTGTCCGACCGCCACCGGCCTGCTCCTTGCCGGCGGTCGTTCCCTCCGCATGGGCCGCGACAAGGCCACGCTCGATTGGCGGGGCCGGCCGCTGGGCGAACATCAGGCGACCACGCTGATCGCCATGGGCGCGTGGCCGCTGCTGCTCTCGTGCCGCCGCGACCAGCCGTGGACGCCGCGGGGATTCACGCGCGTCGAGGACCAAGACGACCAAGGCGTGCTCGGGGCCTTCGTCGGCGCCTTCGCTGCCGCCGGCACTCCGGTCGTCACCAGCCTCGCCATCGACGTGCCGCACGTGGCGCCGGAATGGTTGGAAGTGTTGACGGGCCGAGCCCGCGAGACCGGCGTCTCGGTGGTGCCGGTGCACAAGGGATACTTCGAACCGCTGGTTGCCGCGTGGCACCGCTCCGCCCTGCCCGACTTGCAGGCCGCGCTTGCGGCCGGCACTTCGTTGCAGCTGGTCTGCACCGCCTTGGTGGCAGACGGGCGCCTGCAACCCCACGTTCTCTCCGCGGCGGAGGTCGGCCAGCTGGCCAACCTGAACACGCCCGCCGATTTGACACCAGGCGAATGACCCGCGGGCGCAATGGCGCGCACGGAAATTCCCGGCGATTCGCCCGCCGCCCCGCTTGACGCAGACCAACGACTCTACCTAGCCTGCCCACCTCTTAATGGCCCAATGCAGAAGACCTGAGCTTCGATGGGTCCACCTTTCTCCTCTTTTTCAGCAACTCCAGTCTCGAACGGGCTTCGCCCGAATCCCGATCCGCATAAACCACAGAGACACAGAGCCCACAGACGGAGTGCCGTTGGTATGAATTGGTTGCCCTCCGTGCCTCTGTGGTAAGAACCGAAAAACTCTCGATGCCCAAACGCAAGAAACCCTCCTACAACCAACCGGAACTTCCCCTCGACGCTCCGGCGCCGATCCCGGAAGAAAAGGGCCAGTCCTCCGCATCCATCCCCACGGCGGTGCCGGCCAACGGGTCGGCCGATGATTCCGCCACCAACGAGGCCGCGGCCGAAGCGCCCAAGCGCAAGAAGGGCGAAAAGGTCCAGCACGAGCAGGCCCCACTCGCGCAGAGTTATCGCAACTGGTTCCTCGACTACGCCAGCTACGTCATTCTCGATCGCGCCGTTCCCCACCTCGACGACGGCCTCAAACCCGTGCAACGCCGCGTGCTCCACACGTTGTGGGACATGGATGACGGCCGCTTCCACAAGGTCGCCAACGTCGTCGGCGCCACGATGAAGCTCCACCCGCACGGCGACGCCTCCATCGGCGCCGCCCTCGTCGGCATCGCGCAACGCGCCTGGCTCATCGAACCGCAGGGCAATTTCGGCAACACGCTCACCGGCGACGAAGCCGCCGCACCGCGTTACATCGAAGCCCGCCTCACCCCCTTCGCCAAGGACGTCCTCTTTAATCCGAAGACCACCACGTGGCAGCTCAGCTACGACGGCCGCAACAAGGAGCCGATCACGCTCCCCGCCAAGTTCCCCATCACACTCCTCGAAGGTGCCGAAGGCATCGCGGTCGGTCTCTCCACCAAGATCCTCCCGCACAACTTCAACGACCTCTGCCGCGCCGCGATCAATCACCTCCAGGGAAAAACCTTCCGCATCGTCCCCGACTTCGCCTCGGGCGGCATCGCCGATTTCTCCGAATACAACGACGGCGAGCGCGGCGGCAAGGTGAAGGTCCGCGCCCGAATCGAGGTGCGGAGCAAATACCTCCTCGCCATCACCGAGTTGCCTTACGGCGTCACCACCTCCTCGCTCATCGAGTCGATCCTCGCCGCCAACGCCAAAGGCAAACTCAAGGTCAAGCACGTCGACGACAACACCGCCGACACGGTCGAAATCCTCGTTCACCTCCCGCAAGGCTCCGATCCCGAGCAGGTCATCCAGCAGCTCTACGTCTTCACGAATTGCCAGATGCAGCTCTCGCCGTCGGCGTGCGTGATCGTGCGCGACGAGACCACGGGCCTCGACCGGCCGGAATTTCTCGGGGTCCGCGAGATTCTCAAGCGCAGCGTCGACGCCACCCGCGCTCTGCTCAAGCGCGAGCTCGAGATCAGGCTCGGCGAGCTCGACCAGCAGTGGCACTGGGATTCACTGGAGCGCATCTTCATTGAGGAACGCATCTACCGGCGGATTGAGAAATCCAAGACCTGGGACAACGTGCTCGCGGAAATCCGCGAGGGATTGAAGCCCTTCCTCAAGCAACTCCGCCGCGCCGTCACCGACGACGACATCGCCCGCCTCACCGAAATCCGCATCAAGCGTATCTCGGCCTACAACCGTTTCCAAGCCGACGAGGCGATCGAGAAGATCGAGGTCGGCCTGAAGGAGACCAAGGCCAGCCTCAAGAACCTGACTGCCTTCGCGGTCGCGTGGTTCGAGATGCTGCAGGAAAAATACGGCAAGGGCATCAAGCGCCGCACCAGCTACGATGAGATCGAGCAGATCAGCGCCGCCGAGGTCGTCTCCGCCAACCAGCGGCTCTACGTCAACCGCGAGGACGGCTTCATCGGGCTCAACTGGCGCCAGCACGAGTTTGTCTCCGAGTGCACGATCCTCGACAGCGTGCTCACGATCATGCGCGACGGTTCGCTCAAGGTCTCGAAGGTGTCCGACAAGATCTTCATGGGCCGCGAGATCATCCACGTCGCCATCTGGCCCAAGGACGGCGACGCGAATTTCTACACGATGATCTACCAGGACGGCACCACCGGGAAGGCCTACGCCAAGAAATTTCAGATCGGCGGCCTGTCCCGCGACAAACTCTACCCGCTGGTGAAGAGCGAAGGCTCGCGCGTGGTTTATTTCGAAGTGAGCGCGAAGGAAAAGGACATGCCCAAGTCCGTCCACGTCTCGCTCGACGGCCGCAGCGGCGCCCGTGTGCGCGAACTGGATTTTGATCTCACCGCCGTTCCCGTGAGCACGCGCACCGCGAAGGGCCTGACCGTCACCAAGTGGCCGATCAAGGACGTGAAGGTCAACGACCTCGCACTAAAGTAGTGGGCGCGCGAACGTCTGCGAAGAATTGCAGATTCTAAGTTGGGTCACAGAGCACACCGAGAAGACACAGAGTTCACGGAGGGCTGAGTCATCGAACAGGCCCCCCCACGCTTACTCGCTTGGAAAGTGACACGCGACGTCCTTTCCGTCCTCCGGATTGCTCCGGTTTGCCTCGGTGTCCTCTGTGACCAATCCCTAACCCAACTACTCCGTCCCCCACCAAGCGCTCAACTGATCAGCAGCAGCCGCGGGGGCTGGCCGGGCAGGTTCTCCGGTGCCCGGTGGAGGCACGGGGGCACCGGGCTGTCGGGTGAATCCACTGCGATCCGCCAGAGGTTGCCCACCCCGAAGGAATACGGCCGCGCGCCCGGGAGCGGGGCGTAATGGAGATCGTAACAATGCTCGCGGAGAAACTCGCGGAAATCGGCATCGTCCTTCCCGCCGCAGAGCTTGAGGAGCTGCGCACGGGTCTCGGGCACCTCGATCCGGCGGATCGCCTCCTCGTTCCACAAACCCTCGGAGGGCGCGCCGGAATAGGTGCAGAGCCACGTGTCGGCCGCCACCGGCGCGCTGTCGGCGTGGAAAGAATAGACATCGGTCGGCACGCCGGCGGGATCGTCATCGCGCGGGTAACTCCGGATGCAGTCGAGGCCGGGGGACAGCCCGTGGGCTCGGAGCAGCCGCAAATCCTCGAGCAGAATATTCCGGGCCACCTGACCCGCTTCGCTCAACGTGAGCGCCTGCAGCCAGGCCTCGTCGAGCGAGGTGATCTGCTCATCGCCGTCGACGCGGGCCAGGATCTCCGCGAAGTCCCCCGGCAGTTCGCGCGGCCAGCAGAGCGCGTTGACGCCGTCGCGGAAGGGTGTCTTCAGCAACTCCGCAAAACTCCCCACCACCTTGATGCGTGCATAGTCGGAGGCGAGGGTGAGAGCGGGCATGTTGAATGGAAGCCCGCCAGCCCACCGTCGGCGTCCACCCCTGTCAACCCACGGTCCGCATCGTGCTTATCGTTTCGCAGCCACCCTATGCTCGTACTCCTCCCGACTGCCAATCCAGTGTCATGTGGCTTTGAATTGAACTCGGAATTCACGCCGGTGCATGCCGCCCCTTCCTTCATCCCTTTGACCGCTTGACCGCCGATTGCTCGTTCGTCAATTTTCCGTTCATGACGAAACCGAGTTTTGGGAAACTGGCGGTCGGGCTAGGCGTATTTGGTCTGATGCTGTGCGTTCCGCTTGCTGCCTCTGC
>JAUXOH010000154.1 GCA_030682505.1 Candidatus Didemnitutus sp.
CGTAGTGTTGCGACGGATCGTGGCGTACCAGCCGCTCTTCGTCGGGCTGACCCTTCCGATCAAACTCCACGGCATGCTGGGTGTAGGCCCAGCGGTTGGCATCGCGGCCATACTGCCGAATCGCCGCGGCCAGCGGCGCCGGCACGTCGACCAGCGGATCGTAAGGATTCGAGTCCTCCGCTGCGGTCCGCGGAGGCATGGCAGCTGCCCAAGCGATCGCGAGCACAAGGCAGGGAGAAAGGCGCATGGCCCTAAGACCATGCACCCGGCGAAGGTTTCCGCAATTTCTCTCTGGCGGTTGGCTCAGGCCCGTTTGATCCGGAAAACTTCGGGCGCCCGCTCGCGCCGGATTGTCATCACAACCATCAGCGTGCGGTGGGGCTGGAAAACCTTGAACATCTGCTGCCGCGTGAGCCGCAACCCGCCAATGTCCTTGTCCGTGAAGGTCCGGTAGCCGACGTAGCCGTTGGTGCGGAAATCCGGCGACGCCGTGAGGCTGATCTTCATGTATTCCTGGTCCTGGTCGATCTCGCGGAAGAGCGTGGTGCAATCAACCATCAGGCTGCGGTAGGACGAGTCGTCACCGTAGGCGTGCACCGAACGCATGACATCCCGATGGAAGAGCTGGGCAAACCGGTTCTTCTTGTCGTCCTGGTTCTCGAGATAGAACTCGAGAAAGTAGTCCGACACGGGAGCGCCGCTGTCATCAACCACACGCACCACCGTGTTCTGATATCCGAATTTCGCCTCCTTCCGGTCCTGCTCGCCGCGCAGCGTGATGCTGGCCGTCTCCGCCGCACATTGGTCGCACCAGGCCTCGAATTCCTCGTCGGACACCGTGAGCGCGCGCGCAATCAATTCCCGGCCGGCGGGATCCTTGGGCCCGCCGTCTTTCATCGCTGCCGTGGAGTGGTTGTCGTTGTCCAGAATCCGAAACGCCGTGCGACCCGAGGCGTTGCGCAGTTTGTAGGTGGGCTCGAGCGGATTGGTGGCAAAGTCCGCCTCGATCATGGCGCAGTTCAGATTGGCTGTGGAGGCCCGGACGGTGCCGTCGGAGCCGTCTTCATTGGCGGCGGCCATGATGCCGCTGTAACCGGCGTTGCCGACCAGCACGGTGCAGAGCACGCGCCCGGGGCCGAAGTGATTCTGCGCCACGAAACGATCACGCAGCGCGAGGTTCCACGAATACGGACTGGCCAGCTCGAGCCCTTTGAGGATGTGCGTGCCGGTCTGGAACGGTTTCACGGAATTGAATCCCTTGACTATGCGGCCGTAAAACGCGCGGCCCTTGTGCGCCAACGGCGAGCCGAAGTTGGCCGGGGCCAGCATCAGCAGCCGCTTGATCGGCGCCGCTCCGGGCGCATAGTGCGTCGCCAGCCAGTCGCGCACGACGAGTCCACCCGTGCTGTGGATGACGACATCGACCGCGCCGGTCTTCGTGGGCAGGCCAAGGTCGGTCCACGCGCGTTGCATGCCGGCCACCAGATCGTCGAAGCGGACCTCGTCGTCCATCGAGACATAGTCGGCCAGGTTGATCTGGAAAAGATTCCCCGCGAGGGAGGCAGCGTAGTTGCGCAGCGAACCAAAACTGGTGGAGCGATCACTCCACCCGTGGATGATGACGATGGGGCGTGGCATGGGACAAACGGGTCAGGGGTTGACTGGAGTCAATCGCGCGGCCCTCGCGATTGCGCGATCGCCCGAAGCGGTTGAATTCGTTTCCCCGACCCAGCACAAACCCCAGGGCGGGCTCTGGCGAAGAGCGGGAAGGACGGCTTCATGACGATCACTAGGATTGGCCCGTGGCTGGAGATTGCTCGAATCACCCTTTGTTTCCAAGCGCGATCTGCGCCCGCGTCCACTCAGGGATACCCCGGCCTCGCCGGGAACTTTGCCGACGGTAACAAAAAGGCCGCGGGGTTGCCGCGGCCTTGTCAAAGTTCAGGTATAAGGTTGTCAGCCCATGCGGCAGATCAGGAGTTCGCGCTCGAACATCAGTTCCTTCGGCAGATGGGCGTGGAGATCGAGGAAAAGCTCCTCGTGACCCAGCACTTCCTGGCGCCACGCGTCCTTGTCAAAGGCCTGCAGCTCATTGAATTTCTCCTCGGGGAAGTCGAGACCGGTCCAGTCGATATCCTTGTAGCGAGGCACCCAACCAATGGGCGTTTCCTTGGCGCGACCACCTGCGCGGACGCGATCAAAAACCCACTTCAGCACGCGCATGTTTTCACTAAAGCCCGGCCACAAGAATTTGCCATCCTTGTCCTTGCGGAACCAGTTCACGTGGAAGATGCGCGGGGTCTCGGTGAGTTTGCGCTGCATGTTGATCCAGTGGCGGAAGTAGTCGCCCATGTTGTACCCGCAGAAGGGCAGCATCGCCATCGGGTCGCGGCGCACTTTCCCAATGGTGCCCGCGGCCGCCGCGGTCATCTCGGAACCCATCGTGGCACCGGTGTAAACCCCGCTCGACCAATTGAAGGCCTGATAAACCAAAGGCATCGTCGTCGCGCGACGGCCACCGAAGATGAAGGCGCTGATGGGCACGCCCTCGGGGCTCTCCCAGTCCTTGTCCATCGTGGG
>JAUXOH010000159.1 GCA_030682505.1 Candidatus Didemnitutus sp.
CCGACCGCCTGCTGGGTGGGCGTGGCCACTCGGTGAAGAGCGAACGAAACCTTACCGAAATTGAGATCGCGTTGCTGGAAGATGTCATCGCCGTGGTGAGTTTGGCCATCTTCAGTCCAAACTCCATGCGCAGAAACAACGACAGCCGCGCACTCAGGAAGCGGATGAATTCCTCGTGCAATTGCCGGAGCCGGCGCAGTTCAATTTCCGACAGAAAGACCGGATTCCGGAAATCATAGGCCTCGACCTTGACCGTTGCCGACGAGTCGCTGCGCTTGCCATCGGAGCGAATCAACCGCGGTTTGAACTCGGTTTCGACAGCTGCCTGGGTCAGCAGCCGATCAATCTCCGATTGATCAAGAAACTCACTGACGGGTTTGTCGGCTTCGTCGGACATGAGGGAAAATAGATCGGTTCAGGCAACGTGCGCGCAACCTGCGGCGGCATCCGACCGGGAGTCGGCCATCACGGGGAAGTCGGCGTGGATGGAGGCGAACATGGCTACTGAATCACGAAGTCGGAGAAATAGACCTGCTCGACCAACCGCTTGCCGAGCGCCTGATTGTAGGCGGCCACCAGTTTTTCCCGCAGGACATTCTTCGAGCCGGGTTCTTCGAGATCGGCAAGTGTGAGGGATGACAGCACGTTGAGCGTGATATCTGTTAGCTTTGCCTTCTGCCCGTCGAAGAGCGCCTTCACCCCTTTCCCGCCGATGCCGGTGACGATGAAGCTGACCTTGAGGTAGCGAGTGCCCATCGTGCCAGCGAGATTCACCACGACATTGTTGAATTCATAGTTTTCTCCGGCGGCGCCGTCTTTTTCGTGATCCCCCTTTTCTTTGGCAGATTTTCCCTTCGCTTGATTACGCTCATTGGCGCCGTCGTCCTGCACCACCGGAGGAGCGCTGAGCTTGGCTTGCAACCGGGGCAGGAGGAGAAACTCGGCGACGGCAAAACTTGCCGCGGGCGCGAGGAGAACAGCCGCCAAAGCCGGTAGCCATGTCTTGATCCCACCGCCGCCCTTGCTCTCGACGGGAGCCGGGGCTGGGTCTTTGGGGTCCTTTGTTTCCTTGGACTCCGGAGGAGTATCGGGCTTGGCCATGGGAGCAATAGGTCAGTACGGGGTGTTAGTTGCGCTTCAGGTTGACGATGTCTTCGAGAATCGTGTCGGACACCGTGATCAAACGGGAACCGGCCTGAAAACTGCGCTGGGTGGTGATGAGGTCGGAGAACTGGGCGGTGAGATCGACGTTGGATGATTCAAGCACACCAGACTGCAGGGAACCCAAACCGCCTTCACCTGGGTTGTTGCCTCCGGCCAGAATCCCGCCGCCTAGGGGGCCGGCCGCATCCAGTCCGGAATAGAGGTTGTTGCCCTCGCGCATCAGCGCCGAGGTGTCGTTGAAATTCTGGAGTTGGAGCCGGTTGGTCGCGACCGAGGAGCCGTCCGAATAGAACTCCGTCAGATTTCCCACCCGATCGATGCTGATCGACTGCAGTTCCGCTCCGAGAGGAAGACTTTGACCAATGCGGAGGTCACCCAGGGTCGTTGGTGCGGCCAGCGCGGTGCCACCGGTCATGCCCCGGACCCGCAGGCCGTTCTGCGTCACGAGATAACCCGCGTCATCGAATCGGAACGAGCCGTCACGGGTCGCATAGGTCGTGCCGCTGGCGGCATCCTGCACCATGAAAAAACCGCGACCCGAAACACCGAGGTCGGTGGTCACCCCAGTGCTGTTCAGCGCCCCTTGCGCAAAATTTGTGTTGATGCTCGCCAGTTGGACGCCGGTGCCAATCTGAATGCCCGGCATGCTCGAGGTGGTCCCGTTCGAGGGCGAGGAACCGCGCAGCGTGTTGCTGAAGCTCTCGGCAAAAGTCGCCTGGGACGACTTGAACCCGGTGGTGTTGATGTTGGCGATGTTGTTGCCGATTACTTCGAGGCCCTTGCTAAAGGTGCGAAGCGCGCTGACGCCAGCGGTAAGTGTTCCAATAAGTGCCATGGGAGGGAGGGTTGGACTGAGGTTTAAGATTAGGCCGCGGGTGCAACCGATTCCGGTGCCGGGGCGGGGTTGTTAAGCGTGACGGTCGGTTCGATCCGACGAACTGCAGAAAGGGGATAGGATTTGCCGGCGATGTTGAGCAGCGCGCCGACTTCGGTGTTCTCAAGCGAGGTGACCAACCCGGTGAGAGGTTTGCCGTCGAAATCCTCCACCGTGATCGTGCGCCCGATATAGCTGTTGCCCATGAGCAGTTGCTGATCGGCGCGGAGCCGGGCGATTTCCTTCGTCATCGCCCCGCTTTGCTCCAGCGAGGTGAATTGCGCCATTTGGGCGATGAAGGCCGTGTCTTCCATCGGCTTCATCGGGTCCTGTTGCTGGAACTGGACCGCGAGCAATTTCATGAAATCGGTGGAATCGAGACTCTTCTTGGCCGCGCGCACCGGAGTACTGGAGGTCCCGTTGTAGAAGTCGGACATCCCGGTGGTTTGAGTGATGCTTTCGACTGGCATAGATTTAGGCGACTGCAGAGAGTCGTTTGGAAGTTGGCCGCATGACCGGCGCGGACGGTTCGGTGGACGGTGCTGGGGTCGGGAACGCCCGACCGATACCAGCGAAGAACTCAGGTTGCGCCGCACGTGCGTGTTGCTGCGACGAAGGATTCCCTTGGGAAAATGCACTGTTCGATCCGGTATGGGTGTTCGCATTGCCCGAGTTCGTGACCACAGGCTCCGCGAAACGCAGCGTCGTTTCCGAACGGCCAGAAATCGCCCGCCATTCCTGCGCGATCGCGGCACGCAGTTCCGGCGAGTCAGATCTAAACTCCGTGCGCACTTCGCCATTGCGCATCTCGACGCGCACCGCGAGGTCGTCATTTCCGAACTTAAAGCGCAGTTGCACACTCGGCACCGGCTGCAGGCGCGAAGCCGCCTGGGTCTCCACCACGTTGAGCACGGTTTCCACCGCTCGATGCGCAATCATTCGCGCGGTATCAGCGGAAGTGGCCGGGGCTGGCACCGGTCCGGCGCTGAGCCGTTCGGTCAATGCAGCCACCGGCGCGACCGCAAAAGCGGTGATCGGCAGAGCTGACGGGGCGGTTGTCATGGCAGCTGGCAATCGAGCACCGGAGATGCCAGTCAAGACTGAACCTGTTTTAACTGTCTTTCCCTCAGTCTTTAGAAAGTTTTTTTCCTGAGCCCCGTTTCCGGCATTCTGACTGTTGGCGCCGAAATCTTTCGCCGCGGCAGTATTTTCCCGTAGCGGCGCCGAAGCCGGCAGCAACGATGCCCCGGAGCCGATCAAGGTTGAGGATTCCACCGAGAGCACCGCGCCACCACTCAGCATTACTTCCGCCCGCGAAGCCGTCAGTTGTACACCGGGCGGTTGGTTTGGTTTCAGCGCAGAATCAAGCAGGCGCACCGGCTCCCCGACGGTTGCCAACTGGCGGGTCAATTCCGTGTCGGCTGCGCCTTCAGGCAAAGTGAGTTCACGCAACAGTTTGGCGGAAATTTCGGCCGCCTGCAAAGAGGCACCTTGGGCTGAGAGTTCCTGCTTCAGGGCGGCCAACATCTGGGGGGAAAGCGAGAGTTGACCTGACCCTGAGCCAATCGGCTGTTCCAGCGACAGCGTCAGTTCCGTTGCTGCTTGCGGCGCCACCTGCTGCCACAGAGACATCAGGAGCGCGAGCGCTCCCTCGATTTCCGAGCGATTGGGCAGGTCCGTGCCTGCCTCCACCTCGGCAATTTCGTCAACCCTCCTGGATGCCCCCCCGGCACTCGTCTCGCGGATCGAAAAGCATTCGATCTCCCCACCAACCGACGGCAGCAGGTCTTCCTTCGCGCAGACCGCCTGACACGTGGGGGTCACCGAACTGACATCGGTGTCACCGAGCATTCGGGCGAAATCCCGCTCCACATGGTCCGGAATCTTTGCGCGATCCGCGGCCATCGTGCCGGTCGTTGCTGCGAACGCGTCGCGGAGGGCAACCGGAGCCGAATTGGCTGTGCCGGTCTGATCGGGAGAATTTTTTGGCAGGGAAGTAGTCATACAAGTGCTCCCCTCCGTGGAACGAATGCGCGCCGTCCTTGGCGCACGGGTTGATCAAATCTCTTAGGTCGCGCCGGGCTTGGCGGCCCTCATCAAGCGCAGCTTCTCCGACAACACCGCGACCCGACGGGCCAGAGTGCCGCCCTCGGAAGGCGTGCGACTCATTTCTTCGAAAATCGGACTCACGGAGTCCGGCTTCATCAACGAAAGGATCTTCACCGCGGTGGCATCATCCAGTTCGCGGATAATCGCCACCGCCGCCCGCGGCGTAAGGTTCGCGTAGGTCGTGGCTAGTGACTTGAGGTTCTTGTTTTCATCGACGCCGATATCGAACACGCGGTCGCCGATCTCCTTCCGCATCCGCTCGAGATCCGCGCGCACGGTGTTCAGTTCCTGTTGCTCGGCGGCGAGGCGTGCCGTCCGCAAATCCAACTGCTCGGAGAGTTTGTTGAGGCGATCTTTTTCACCTTTCAATTCGGAAGCGAGACTGTCGATCTCGATGGTCCAGAAATCCCAGCCCTTGGATTTCTCCTTGGCCACGGCATTGACGGGACGAGTGGCGATCTGATGCGCGACCAGCAGTTCCCCGGCTTGCAAAAACCAATAAAGACCTGCGGCCATGCCGAAGGACAAACCCAGCACGAGGATGACAATGGGATTTCGGGCGACTTTACTCATGTGAGAATGGCGCGACGAGACGCGCGGTATCCGGCAAATTCATCGAGGGCCGACTGTTCCGCCCAGTTGACTTCCGCGCGATGGGTTTCGCGCGCTTTCTCTTCGAGCCGTTGGACGACCTTGAGTTGCCGGTTGGCCTCGAGGTATTCCACCCGGCGCTGCTGCATGACGGCACGCGCCTCAATGACTCGGCGCTCCACCTGCACCTCTTCTTCACACTCTGCCCGATAGGCGCGAAAAAGTGACGCCGCTTCGGCTGCGAGATAGGTGCCATCCCGACCCAAAAACAAGACTTCCGCCAGTTCGGCCACGCGCTTGCGGGTCGCGGCGTGCCGTTCCTCTGCCTGGACATAGGCATGAACTGCTAGGGCAAAGGCTTCGCGCGCGCGCAATTCGCGGTGGGCGCGCAGAACGGCCACGGGGCGTAAGGGGAAGCGAAAACGTTTCATGGAACGATGATTTTCTTGAGCAATTGGAAACTTTCCGCCCGGGACGTGTGTTCATGCACACCCTGGCAGAGGAAGTTGCGCAGGGGTTCGTGCAGCGCGATGGCTTGGTCAAGCGCGGCACTGCCCCCCTTTTGGTAGGCGCCGATGGAAATCAGATCTTCGTTCTTCCGGTAAAGAGCTAGGTGTTCACGTGCCCGAGCGGAACACTCGACTTCTTCCTTCGTGCAGACATCGCGGGTCAGACGGCTGACGCTCTCGAGCACATCAACGGCCGGGTAGTGATTGAAATGAGCCATTTGTCGGGACAACACCAAGTGCCCGTCAAGAATACCGCGCACCGCGTCGGCCACCGGCTCGTTCATATCGTCACCTTCCACCAGCACGGTATAGAGGGCGGTGATCGCACCGATTTCGCCCGCGCCCGAACGTTCGAGCAAGCGGGGCAACATCGCGAACACCGAGGGCGTGTAACCCCGCGTCGCCGGAGGCTCGCCGATGGCCAGACCGATTTCGCGCTGCGCCATGGCAAACCGGGTGACGGAATCCATCAACAGGAGCACGTTCTTGCCCTGATCGCGATAGCCCTCGGCAATCGAAGTCGCCGTAAACGCTGCTCTCAGCCGCAAGGGCGCCGGGGTGTCCGACGTGGCCACCACAACCACCGCACGCCTCATGCCTTCCGGCCCGAGGTCCTTTTCAATGAATTCCCGCACTTCGCGACCACGTTCACCTACCAACCCGATGACAACCACGTCGGCCGAACAGCCACGCGCAATCATGCCGAGAAGGGTTGACTTGCCCACTCCGGAACCCGCGAACAGGCCCAGGCGCTGCCCGCGTCCAATTGGAGTGAAAGCATCCAGCACACGCACTCCGGTGGTCAGTGCATCCGTGATGCGCTGGCGGCGAAGGGGATGGGGAGGCGCCGAGCTGTGTTCAGACCGATCGACCGGGAGCAAGCCCAAGCCGTCAAACGGCCGACCCAGAGCATCCAGCACGCGGCCGAGCAATTCCGGTCCGGGTCGGGGAAGGGGCGGGCGATCCGAGGCGGCCACTTCGCAACCGACGTGCAAGCCCGAGGTATTGCCCAGCGGCATCAGCAGCACGCGATGTTCGCGAAAGCCGACCACCTCGGCGCGCACGGAAAAATCAGTGCGGGGAGAACGCACGGTGCACAACTCACCCAAACCAACGTTCGGACCTTCTGATTCAATGATCAACCCGGCGACGCCGATAACCGCACCGACACGCTGCACGGAGGGGGTGTGCCGCACTTGCGTGCGCAGCACTTCTACAAGGGGCAAAACAGTTCCACTCATCCCCTACCCTCCGTTTTTCGAACGGGATCGCCCGAAAATTGCTGCCCGTGCGGTTGGAGAAAATTGCTCATACTCCGGCGAGCCTGTGAGTGAGAACGGAAAGCTTGGTGGCCTTCCGGGCGTCGGAGAGCCCAAAGCGGGAACGGACCATGCAGTCGCCCGGGCTAAGCGCAGCATCGGAATTGATCCGGAGCGATGGGTAACGTTGAATCCACTCGGGGTTCAATTCATTCAGCAAGACGGCATCGCGCGGACACAGCGTAAGCTCGAGGCCTTCCCGTTCCGGGAAAAGTTGCTCCAGCGCATCGCGGCAAAGTTGCTCCACGCGCTCCGGAGGCGGTTCATAACCAGCCAAGAGCCGGGTCGCGATGTCCACTGCCAAGGCTGGCAGGGCGTCACGAATCTGGAAAAGCAAGGAAGGTTCAATCTCGGCGAGTTTCTTCAACACGCCGTCGCTGAGCTGCTCCATATCGTGGCGAAACTCGACCATCTGCTGGTCGGCCGCAGCCCGAGCGGAGTCGACCCCTTGTCGATAGGCGGTCTGCACTTTCTCCGTTACCTCGATCTCGGAGAATATCCGCGCCTGCCCGGGCAACACGGCGCCGGCGAGCGTGCGATCAAAGGCTATGAGCTTGGTAAAGGGCATCAGGGGAAATTCGCGTGAATGGCTGCCCCCGCGCCATCGTGGCGGACGTGGAGGACGCGTTTGCCAACAAGCGCCTCAGGATTCACTCGCGCATTCCCGTGCTCAATGCTCCGCATGATGGCGCGCAGGGATTCGCTGGCGGTGGAAACCGGAGAGGAAATGGTGGAGAGGACGGGCATCGCAATTAGCCCACGAGGGCTTGGGAATCGGCATCGATGGAGATCTGTCCCTCTTCCTCCAGTCGGCGCACGGCTTGGATGATGACTTCTTGCGCTGCTTCAACGTCCTTGAGCCGGACCGGTCCGAGGAGATCGATTTCCTCTTTGAGGCTTTCGGCCGCGCGCTTGGAGAGACCGCCGTAGATCTTGTCGCGCAGCACTTCGCTCGCGGATTTCATCGAGATGGCAAGGTTGCCCGAATCCACCTCGCGCAACACACGCTGCAGATCGCCGGCCGCCAAACGGTTGAGATCCTCGAAGCTGAAAAGTTTCTTCCGAATCGCTGCGCCGAGCGTCGCATTGCGCTCTTCGATGCGCGCGAGCAGATTCTTCGACATTTCCTTGTCGAGGGAGTTGAGCAGCCCGGCCACCGCGCGAACACCGCCACTGTGGTGAAGCACTGGACGCGCCTTCGTGTCGAAGTGCTTTCCCAGGGAACGGACGATCTTGCCGACATGCTCCAACGAAGTGGACTCAATGGTGCCGAGGCGCTCGACGACATCCTCCCTCATTTCCGGACTGAGCAACGCGAAGACCTGGGCGGCCTTCACCGGCTCGAGGTAGGACAGGACGAACGACAACGTTTGCGGTTGCTCGTTCTTGAGGAGATTGAAGATCTGCCGGCCTTCCATTTCCGCGACGTCACTCATGACATCCACCGAGTTGCTCACCGGTCCTACCCGACCGAGAATGGACGACGCCTTGTAGTCACCCTTCGCAATCTCGAGCGTCCGCTGCGCGAAAGGCATGCCGCCGAGGGCGGATCCAATGCTGGACGCCACCACCGAACCGAATTCCTCCATCGCCTGTTTTTGGGTCGACTCCGGAATCATCGTCAGGGTCGACATCTCGCGGCAGAGCGCCTCGATTTCGGCGTCGTCAAAATGTCGCAACACGTCTGCCGCCGCCTCGGGACCCACGCAGATCAGGAAGACGGCGAGCTTTTGCTGGCGATTGAGCTTGGTGAAATCGATGTCGGGCATGGCGGAAGATCAGATTAGCAATCGCTGCAGGGGCGTGAGCTCGGGGTGAAAGTGAGGGATGCCACAACCGCGTGAGGGGGTTAGTTCTTGGTGGCCGGGGCGGCGGCCCAATCGCGCAGAGCGGCGCCGATGTTTGCCGGCTTTTGGCGGATGAGTTGGTTCAGCATTTCCGGCGTGATGGCGTTGCCATTCTGCAGCGAGCGAGCCGCAACGTCGGGCGGCATGGAGAAGATCTCCATCGGGACCGTCTCGGGCTTCTGCTTGGAAAGCAGACGGAGGAAAAGCAGCAGCGCGACTGCGGCACCGAGCACGGCCGCCCAACGGGAGGCGACTTCAACCCAGCCCTGGATC
>JAUXOH010000160.1 GCA_030682505.1 Candidatus Didemnitutus sp.
CGCAAGATTTTTTCGGGCTGTTCGCCGGGTTGTTCGGCCCGGCTGCGCATTTTTTGGTATTTGTTTTTTGGGCGCTGACATAGCCTTGCTTTGGTTGGCCGACTAACCATTTTCGCAGAAGCAATTTGAGACTTGGGCCCCGGCGGACGTCAGTCCGCCGTAGTTTCGGATGCTGAACCTAACCGTCAGTAATCGCACGAACTTGAGTTCACTGCCCAGAGTCATTGCCTTGCGCGGCCCTTCCACCAGCGGATTCATCGCCGCTGTCATGGTGACGTTTCTCATCCGTACGACGAAGGTCATGCGTGGATTGAGGGGCTGCGCCGAAATCATTGACGTTCCTGTGCGAAAGCTCGTCGTTGGTTTTCTCATCGCCGGTGGGGTTGGCCTCGCTGCTGCCGATGTGGCCTATTCCCCTCCGCTGGGTGGCATGACGATCTCGGTGCCCGCCGGGCAGACGCGGGCGTTTTCCATGCCGTTGCTGCATTTTCCCAGTGGAGCGGGTGCGGTCGTTGACCGCGTGGCCGGGGTGGGGGCGACTCACCTTGATATTGCCGCAGCCAACTGGACTCCGGCGGCGTTCTCCCAAGCGACCAATCCCTACTACTTGCGCCTGACCTCTGGAGCCAGTGTTGGTCGGACTTTGATGGTAAGCGGCACTGCCAACACTCCTTCCCGGTTGTTTGTTTCCAGCGATGGAGTGGACCTCAATTTGGGGGACGGCCCGGCCGCGGGTGACGGATACGAATTGGTCCTCGCCGACACCTTGAGTTCGCTTTTCGGGACCTCGACCCTCCAAGCGGGTCCGGATGCCAATTCCGCCGACAACGTCCTTATTTGGGCGAATACCGTCTGGGTTAATTATTACTACAACAATGTGAACAACCGGTGGCAGCGCAGCACCGACACGGTGGCTTCGCCGTCTCGGGACAATTTCGTGCTGCGGCCGGATCGGGGCTTCATGATCACGCGCCGGGCGAACTCCACGCTGAATATGTATGTGACGGGCCGCGTTCCTGCGGCTGCAGGCCGCCCGGTTCATTCGCGGCCGGGTACCTCTTTCCTGAGCTTGGCGGTTCCCACGGATATTACCATCGGAGATCTGGCGTTGCACACCCGTCTTGCTGGTTGGAAGACCGCAACCGACGCGGCGTCGTCCTCCGCGGCGGACCGGCTGCAAGTCTGGAGCAGCACGACTTGGACCATCTATTATTTGAACAATTCAGGGAACTGGCAACGGAACACCGATATAGCGACCAGTCCATCGCGCAACGGAGTCATCATACCGGCCGGCCGGCCGATTATGATTTCCCGGGTCGAAGCCGGGTCCGGAGCCACCACCCTTATTTCACTTCCCATCAACTACACGCTAGCCAACTAAACATTAACTGCTAACCAATCGAACCCTGCTTTCAACGTCATGACCAAAACCCTTCGACCCCTTTTCCTTGCCCTGGTCGGCGCGACTTGCGCCGCGACCGTCAGTGCCCAGACCCTCCTCCTCGAAGACTTCGGGGACGGCGGCAACACCACGGGCTCAGTGATTTCTAGCACTTCCTGGGTCGGGCAACTCACCCAGAATGCCACAACCCTGACGGTCGGAGGCACGGCGCTGTCCGACAGCGGGTGGAGAGCGATCAATCTTACGCTGGGCGACTTGAGCAGCTATGCCTACGTCGCGCTCACGCTGCAACTTGCCCCGGCCAATGCCGCCTCTTCCATCTTGGTGACATTTGATGACGGTTCCTCGGTGCAAACCGTCACCTTTCTCGCGTCGAGCTTTTCGACGAGTGCGTTGACGACAGTCTATGTGCCAATTACGTGGTCGATCAATACGGAGACGGTCGAGGGTTGGAACATCGGCGGCGGAGTAGCTCCTCCCGGAACGGGCTCCCCGGCCTTCCTGATGACTTTCGACACCCTCCAGCTCAGCGTCTCCGGGGCCCCAATTCCCGAGCCGTCCACGTACGCGGCGATTTTCGGTGCACTGGCGCTCGGGTTCGTCGCCTATCGGCGCCGGTCGTTGCGCGCCTGAGGCGATTTCATTTTTCTTCCCGGCCCCGCTGAAAAGCGGGGCCTTTTGTTTGGTCGGTTGCGGGCTGACGAGGGCAAACTCCGGACGGCCGTGTCTAGGATTCCGTCACATTCACGGCGCTGACCGCGCCGTCGCGGATTTCCACGGAGACCTCCATCGGGCGGCAGCAGATTTCGCAGTCGGTGACGAATTCGGTGCGGCCTTCCGCGCCATCCAGCGGGGTGACGAAATCCTGGCCGCAGTGCGGGCAGGTGAGCTGCAGCGCGTCGACCAAGGGGTGAATTTTGGGCTTCGTGCTCATGCCGGAAGCTTACCCGCAAATCGCCGCGAATACCAGCGCCTGCTGGCCACAAAGTGCCAGCGCGGTCGACTGGCCGTTGAAGGGAAGGGGAGGTCGGTGGCGGAGGGATTGGTCGTTACTGAACGATGTCTGCATCGAACCGATTGACCCCTGTCGGGGGCTCACTGCAATCGAGGTCATGAGAACAAGACGAGTCCTCCGTTTTTTCCTTTGGTTCGGTTTGGTGTTCAACAGCAGCCTCGCGCAATCCTCCGATGCCGCCCCGCCCGGCGGACGGCGAACGCTGCAGCTGGAGATCGAGGGCCATTGGATTGGAAATGGGGTGTGCTTCAGTCCGTATCGCGATGGGCAGTCCCCCGCGGGAGCGCTGCCGACCGAGGAAGAGATCCTGGCGGATCTGCGCCTGGTTTCGCCCTACTGGCAACTCGTGCGCATGTATGATTCCAATCCGGTGGCGGAGCGCACGCTGGCTTTGATCCGGCGGGAGCAATTGCCCATGCGTTTGTTGCTGGGCGCGTGGATTGCGCCGGAAACCGACGAGGCTTCCCGTGCCGCCAACCGCGAACAGGCGACCGCGGCGATCCGGTTGGCCAACGAGTATCCGGACATCGTGGTCGCGGTGCTGGTGGGTAATGAAACCTGTGTGGATTGGTCCGGCCATCGGGTGGGACCGGCGGCGCTCCTGCCTTGGATTCAGCTCGTCCGTGGCGCCGTTCAGCAACCGGTTTCCACGGCCGACGATTACAATTTCTGGAACAAGCCGGAGGCGCAGGCGGTGGCAGCCGCGGTGGATTTCATCACGCTGCACGGTTATGCGCTGTGGAATGGCCGGCAGGTTGAGGAAGCCATGGCCTGGACCAGCGGTGTCTATGATTCCATTGTGAAGCTTCACCCCGGAGTGCCGATCATCTTGGGCGAGACCGGCTGGTCCACGCAGTATGACCCGACGCAGATCGGACCCGGCAGCGAGGGCACGTTGATGAAAGGAGAGGTTTCCGTTCGCGCGCAGGAAAACTACCTGCGGCAGCACTATGGTTGGGTGAAGGCGCACCGGGTGCCCGTGATTCTTTTTGAGGCCTTTGATGAAAACTGGAAGGGCGGCGGCGCCACCACTTCGCCCGAAGCCTCGGAAAAGCACTGGGGAGTGTTTACCGCCGCCCGGGAGCCCAAGGCTTCCTTTCAGGCGATCATCAACACCTACTATTCCCGTTGATCAGCCGGCGGAGGATGCCGGTTCAAGCCAACGGTTGATAGTCGGGGCCGAGTTCGACCTCGAGGCGCGCGATCGTGCCATCGCGGGCAAACACCGCCGCACTGGTGGGGCGGTCCAGCGTCTGGCCCGGAATTTTCCGGGCGGCGCCGGTGCGGGTGAAAACAGTGATCCGCGCTTCGTCGCCACCACGCCGATAGATCACCGGCGTGCCCGCACAGGTGAAACCGAGTGATCCGACAGGCAGGTCAAGCCCAGCCCGGTCGTCCTCCGCGACCAACGCATGGAACTTGGCCGGGGCAGCGGTAAACTCGCCGGTCCGCAGGAGGGTGGGACGGAAGGCGAGCAGGCCGTCCTCGATTTTCACGCCGAGTTCGCCGAACCGGGTGAGGATCTCCTCCTTCACCTGCCCGGTCATGCCGGGCTGCTGGGCTCCGCTGTGGCCGGGCGTGTGGGAGTAGGGATCGGTGGGGAAGGCGCCGTATTCCGCGGGCGTCTTGTTGAAGCCCAGTCCACCCCGCACGTCGTAATAAAGTTCGATCAGGCGGGCCGCTTGCGGCGCGCCGGCCCTCTGTGCGGCGAACAGGTTTTCCTGCACCGCCAACAGGAGCTTGGCCACCATGTGCCAGTAAATGCAGCCCAAGCCCTCGAAACCAAACATCGAACTGCTGCGTCCGGTGAAGGCCCGGTGCCGGAACACATCCTCATAAACCTCCCGCACCCGTGGCCCATGCGCTGCGATGAGGTCCTTCCAACGGGATTCGGAAGACAGGTCTGAGAGTCGTTTTTCCAAGGTGGCGCCGTTGACGAGATCCGGGTGAAAACGATGCCGCCCCGCGGCATCCCTCAGGACCAACCGCTCCTCGCCCGCCGCGAGCATTTCGGCGAAGAGTCCGCACGATTCCCAGGAGGTGGGTGCGATGATGTTGCGTTCCAGAAAACCCGGCAACGAGCGATCGGGATAGAGGATGTAGCTCTGCTGGTCGGCCCGATACAGGGGACTGGCGCGCAGCGCTTCCAACAACAAAACCACCTCGGGCAACGTCAGGACACCGGAACTCAAGGCGGCCACCTGTCCCTCGAGCATCAAGGGCAGGTGGTGAATCGTGAGACCTGCCGGAGCTTCCGTGAATTCGAGTTGGTTGTAGGAATGGATGAGTCCGTCCGCGCGGAGGTTGGCGCGCACACTGTGGTCCACGTGGGCGAGGGCCCGGTCGAAAAGGGTGGTGACTTCCGTGACTGGTATTTTGGCGGCCGGGCCGGGACCTGCAGTGTAGAGGTGATTGCGGTAATCGCTGCCCGCTGCCGCCAGCGCATCGATCATGGCGCGACGGGTGGTTGGGTCGTAATCCGCTCCGGTCAAGGCGGTGGCGTGGGCGGCCAGCGTGGCGTTCACGCGTTGGACCAGAATCGCGAGCGCCGCTGAAACAGGCACGGGCTCCGCGCCCAATGCGGGCAGGAGGGTTGACCGGCAGTGCGCCAGAAAACGGCGCAGGTAGCAGAGGGTGACCACCGAAACACCATAACCAACCAAGGCATTGTTGGCATCGTTCCACTCGGGGCGCTGCGTATTCATCCAGATGCCGCCGCCGGGAATCAGATTGGTCAACCGCGTCACAACCAACACCAGTAATTTTTCCGTGAGATTGACGTGCAACACGCCGCCGTCCGGTCTGCTCACCAGTCGGGCATCCGCCCCCACCGACGCGATCCGGGCCATGGTGGCGTGGTGACTCGCGGCATCAAACGTGATCGTCGAGCGGGGATCCCGCCGCGTCGCGGCATAGTTGGCGAGGCGATACGGCACGTTGGCGTAGCTGTAAACCGCCTGGCGCAGCGCCGTCGGCATGGCCTCGGGTTGATAGCGGGCCGACCACTCCAACAGTTTCAGCAAATAGATGACTTGATGATCGCCCCAGTAACCGATCGATGACCACGGATCCTCGGGCTCGGGAACCTCCCAGTCGATTCCGGCCTGCGAAATGCGGTAGGGATTATAGCCATCGGCCGTGGACGCGCTGAGAAACTTGGCGATCACCGCCTCAAAAAACTCCGGGTAGCTGAGGCCGAGCGCCTCCCAATTTTGGAAGATATCGCGCCAATTGCCCTCATAGGCAAGCAAGCGCTGGCCGTGAGCGTCCTCCAACCGGATGTTGAAGCGGTTCCAGGGCCGGCTCGGATCGCCGTGCCGTCGGCTGAACATCAGCGGCAGATATTCGTTCGCGAGGCGGGTCAGGTCGGTGTCCCCCAGAAGCTTGACGCGGGCCAGGAGGTTGGCGCGGGGAAGGGAGGCCGGCAGGGCGCGAAAGAAGTCCGCCTGCCGTGTGGCCGCGATCCGATTGTGTCCGGCGACGTAGTTCGCGAAATCCGCGGCGGGCACCCGATGGTCATCTACAAAAGTTCCCCCGCGCAGGACGTTGAACAGGACGTTGGCGAAGTGGTGCGCCACCACGGTTTCATCGCCGCCGGCCTGGCCGCCATCCGCCCCGTCAACCAGGTGGCGCAACCGTCGGGTGGCGTCGAGGGTGGCAGCGGTGATTTCCGCGGAGGGGTCTTCTGCGGCCAACTGCTGCCGGCGACCGGCGACGGCAGCCTGCCCGAGTCCGGTGTCGGCGACCATGAACCATTTCTCCGTGTGGCGCGGCGGCAACTCCAGATCCGTGTTGAGAAAATAGGAGCAGCGCACGCCGCGTCGGTAGGTCTCCGTGTGCAGTTTCCCGCCGGAGTAAAAGGATTCCGTCTGGGCATTGGAGAGGAGGATTTTAGCTCCGGGCAAACCGCCCGACCAGACGACGGTGGCGCGCAGCGCCTCAATCGGCGTCGGCTGGTCGACGATCGTGGCGGCCAGGGCGTAGATCGCGAGGGTGGACCCGGACGACAATTCGGCGGTCTTGTAGGCGTCGGCGAGGTTGCTGCTCAAACCCTGCAGCCGCTGCGGAATGCCGGCCGGCAGGAGATTGCACAACCCGTCCAGCAATTGCACGCGCACCGGGCTGTCCGTCCGGTTGATCAACTCACAGCGCCGAACAAAACCCAGCTGATCGGCGGTGGCCCACCCATAGCGGAAGGTCAGTCCGAGTGCTTCGTTGATTTCCTCGAGCCAAAGACTGTCTCCCTCGACGCTCTTGTAGAGATTGCGGCTCACGGCGTGGAGGCGGTGGGTGTGGGGGGCAAAGGGTTCCCAGAGCACGGTGC
>JAUXOH010000171.1 GCA_030682505.1 Candidatus Didemnitutus sp.
TCACCGTAGATGATGAGGTAGGCGGTCTCGACGTATTCACTGTGCGCCGCGAGTTGCTCGATCGGATAGCCCCGGTGGCGGAGAATGCCATTGTCTCCATCGAGGTAAGTGACCGCGCTCTCGCAGGAGCCGGTGTTACCATAGCCTTGATCGAAGAAAATGTAGCCGGTGTCCTTGCGGAGACTGCGAGCATCGATGGCTTTCTCTCCCTCGGTGCCGGTCATGACCGGAAATGGAAACTCCTTATCGTCGATTTTAATCAGGGCGCTCATGGTTATGAAGGGGGGGGGAACCCCGGTCACTTTGGCTAAAACCACCGGGCATGCAAAGGAAAGCGACCTTACAAGGCCCACTTGACGAATGAATAAGGCAATCGAACTTTCCTCTGAAGCAAAAGTAACGCGGTGGAAACGCCGCCACTCCCTCGAATCCCTCCCTGCGCGGCCCGTTCAGCGCGCCAGCCGCAGAGTTGGCACCGCGAACACGTCGTCAGGAAACCTCTCGTTCAGCGTCACGCTTTCAAAGGTTATCGTCGCCAGTTGTCCATCGGCGGACTTGTTGAGGAGTTTTCTGGGAAACCGTAGTCCTTGGACAATGAGCTCCCCCTCCTCCCGGATTTCACCGCCGCTTTCGGTCACCGTCTTCACCAAACGCCCCGTGGATTTGTCGAAGAAACGGGTAAAGACGATGTTCTCTCCATGGCTGAAAATGAGCTTCACGCAGTCGCGGTCATCGCTGCGAGCTTCCCCGGCGTATTCCACCGTTCCGCCGCGCCGTTCAATGCCGGCGAAAAAATAGAGGTTTTCCCAAGTGTTGGCGCGGAGGCGTTTTACTTGCTGGGAATCCAGCAACGTAACCTGCCACTGGGTCTCATTGGCCGCATCGGCCTGACGCACCCAGGCCTCGTAGTCATTCAACGCCGTGGTCTCGACCACGCGGTCGGAGCGGAGGGTCATCCGCTGCTGAAAGCGCTTTTGAAAAATGATGTCGATCCCCAGCACAACGGACTCCTCGCGCAGGTTGTTGGGGTCGCCGTCGACCGGGACCTTTTGGGTCGTCTGCAGCGTGCCCTTGTAATGAATGCTTTGCAGGGCTGCCAGCGCACTCTCCGAACCAATGGCAACGCGGGCTTTCCGGATCGCATCAGTCGCCCTTGAGTCGGCAAACGCGGCAGTCGCAACCAACAGCAGGGCAACAATCGAGGCCAAGAATCGGAGTTTCATAGAGCTATATGACCGAAACGCTGGGCATCGGTGCCATGCTTCGCAAGGGGATTTCCCTCCACGATCTACTCCCATTCAATCGTGGCCGGGGGCTTGGAACTGACGTCCATGACCACCCGGCTCACGCCTCTCACTTCATTGGTAATCCGGCTCGAAATGCGCTGAATGAGTTCGAAGGGCAACTTGGCCCAGTCGGCCGTCATGGCGTCCGTGCTTTCTACGATCCGCAGAGCAATGACGTAGTCGTACGTCCGCTCGTCGCCGAACACGCCCACCGTCTTGACCGGAAGAAAGACCGTGAAAGACTGCCAAACTTTCCAATAGTAGCCACTCGCCTTCATCTCTTCCTGGAGAACGGCGTCCGCGTTGCGCAGGATCTCCAAGTTCGCCGCCGTGATCTCACCCATGATGCGCACCCCGAGTCCCGGTCCGGGGAATGGTTGGCGCCAGACCACTTCCTTGGGCAAACCAAGTGCGGCCCCGACCAGGCGGACTTCGTCTTTGAAAAGCTCCCGCAGCGGCTCGATCAACTTGAGCTTCATTCGCTCCGGGAGGCCGCCGACATTGTGGTGCGTCTTGATCAAGGAGGCGGGATTGCCGGCGATGGAGACACTCTCGATCACGTCGGGATAAAGGGTGCCTTGGCCGAGAAATTCCGCCCCGCCGATTGAACGCAGGGACTTCTCGAACACTTCCACAAAGGTGCGGCCGATGATTTTTCGCTTCTGTTCGGGCTCCGTCACACCCTTCAAACGACGAAGAAACAGTTTCGAGGCGTCGACGATCCGGAGGTCGATTTTGAAGTTCCGCTGATAAAGCGCCTCGACGTAGTCGCGCTCCCCTTTGCGCAAAAGCCCGTTGTCGACAAACACGCACGTCAGCTGCTTGCCAATGGCCCGGTGCAACAACGCCGCCGCCACAGACGAATCAACGCCCCCCGAAAGGCCGAGCAGGACGCGCGACTTGCCGACCTTGTCGCGGATGTCTTGCACCGCGTGAGCAATGAAATCCTTGGTCGTCCAGTCCTGCTTCGTCCCGCAGATGCCCACGAGAAAATTCCGGATCATGTCTCCGCCCCGTTCGGTATGGAAAACTTCCGGGTGAAACTGAATGCCGTAGAAGCCGCGCTTGACGTCCGCGATGGCGGCGAAGGGAGAGTTCTCGGAAACACCCGTCGCCACAAAACCCGGTGGAAGCTTGGTGAGTTTGTCGCCGTGGGAGTTCCAGATGCGCAACTTGCGCGGGAGGCCGGCGAACAGCTTGCCGGGCCGCTTGATCGTCAGGTGCCCGTGGCCGTATTCGCGTTCCTTGCTGTGCGCCACCTTGCCTCCGAGGAAATGGCCCATCAACTGCACTCCGTAACAGATGCCGAGAACGGGCACGCCGAGCTTGAAAATCTCCGTGTCGGGATGTGGGGCCGTTTTCGAGTAAACGCTTTGCGGTCCACCGGAGAGGATGATGCCCACCACGCCATCCGCGCGCAGTTCAGCGGCCGGGGTCGCGTAGTGATAGATCTTGGAGTAGGTTTGGCACTCGCGA
>JAUXOH010000192.1 GCA_030682505.1 Candidatus Didemnitutus sp.
GCGGGAACCATCTTCTTTGCGTGGGACCGGCTGCCCTATCACCACGCGGTTTGGCACGTCTTCGTGCTCGCCGGCAGTGCGTGTCACTGGGTGGCCATCTACGGTTCGTTCACCACGGCGGGCGCCTGAGCGGGATTACCGCTCTTTTCTTTTGGGGCTGGCCGCATAGGTTGACGGCATGGCATTCGCCAACCTGTTCGATTCCGCTCATCGCGCGCCGCGACCAATCGCGACGGTGGAGGTCCCGCGTCCGCCCGAGCTGCGCAATCCGCGGGTGGAGCGCTTCATATTGATCTGCTGGGTGCTGATCGCGATCAAGCACGGGCTCGTGATCTGGGCGGTGCACCATTACCGGATGCCGTTCCACCAACTCCTGGTGAATGCACCGACGTGGCTTTTCGGCTTCATCGCCACCGCCGTCTATTACGGGCGACGGGGCTGACCGGCCCCGCGCCGGTCAGGGGGTCGCAGCCGGATAAACGGCAAAGGCCTCGATTTCGATCAGCCAGTCGGGGCTGACGAGGCTGTGCACCCCGACGGTGGAGCGGGCGGTCTTGGCGGGGTTCTGCTCGTTGTTGAAGAATTCGCCATAAGCCTTGAACCAACCCGGGTAGTCCGTTTTGCCGCTCTTCGCTGCATCCGGCGTCAGGTAAACGCGCAGGTAAACCACATCCTTGAGCGTCAGGCCCTGCTGGGCGAGCACTGCCTCGATGTTGCGCAGACAACTCACGGCCTGCGTGTAGGTGTCGCCGTAGCGTTCGTAAACGGTTGCTCCCTCCTTGTTGAGCTGGGTCGGCACGGTGCCGCTCGTCCAGAACCCCGACCGACCGACGGGGATCGCGACCCCGGACGCGATCGACCAGCTGGCTTCTCCGGTGAAGATGATGTCGGTCGGCGGCGCTGCCGGCAACGAGATGGCGGCCGCGGCGATGAAGATCAGGGCATGGAGTTTGTTGTTCATAATCGAGATCGTGGGTCAGCTGGCGTTGGCGCGTCGATGCAGGGATTGAATGGCGGTTTGTGCCGAGGTAAAGGCCCCGGCCTGCCACCCGGTGAGGACCGACATCCAGTCACCGGCAAAATAATACGGTCCGTCGTCCGCGCGCAGCGTCGAGAGCATGTGCTTGAATTCGGCCGCCGTGTGCCACCACGCCCACGACATGCCGCTGTGTTGGATGCGGTTCCATTCGATCGAGAAACTGTTCTCGAACTCGGCGGGATATTTGGGGGTGAATCGCCGCGCCTTCGGCGAGCGCGCACGCCTCACGCCCGGCGTGGGGCACGTCGAACTCCGCATGCCGGTCGCTGAAATGGTAATAGCCCACCATCACGCCGGGACCCGGGTTTCCAAAGCCATCAAACGGGCAATAAAGTTGGGCGGCGACGGATCGGTCACCGAGCGTCCCGGCGAAAAATCTGTGTCCCACGCCGCAAGCAGATGAGGAGGCATTGCGCAGATGCAGTCGTCGGCCTCATTCGTCCGGGGCCGCCCGCCCCGCCGCCCGAGATCGAAACTCCCCCGTCAGCCGTGCGGCGCACCTCACGCACTTCCGCTCCATATTGGATCAACCCGTCAAGCCGCTCGGCAAACGCGTGGGGAATCCGGTCCATGCCGCCGCTCACGGTGAGCATGGTGGCCTGTTGATTCAGCTCGTGCATGGAGAGGTCGGGCTGGGCGAAACCGGCCTTGATCAGCGCCTCCAGTTCCCAGGGCGCACTGGGATCTCCGAAATCGGCTGTAGCGCCCGGCGAGGAAGCGTAGCCGCACGGGTGGTCTAGGTGTTGCGCAAATTCTGCCGCGTCCCCGGCGCGCGGATAAACTTGTTCCTCCGTCAGTCGGCCTTCAGCGCGCAAGTAAGCAATCAACCCCTCGCTATCCTCCGCCGACAACGACCCATCCCGTGCGTCGCGGTGTGCCACCTTGGCCGGCAACTCGCTGCTGTGGACGCGCAGGTCCGTCGTGATTTCGCGCCTAGTTCAACGCGGTTGACCGGAGCGATGCACAAAGGCCGCCGTATTGAAATTGGTGAACGGCACGAGCGGCAGGCCGAACTCACGGCGGTAATCGAGCGTCGTGGTGTGGTGGTGTAGCAGGCGCATCGGTCCGCCATTGATCAGGTTGCCGTTGGTGAAGCAGCAGACCTGCGTCTCGCCCCCGATCTCCGTTTCGGGCGTGACCGCCCGGATCGTCCAGCAGCGGCCGCCGGGGCGGTCGCACGCCAGCAGATCGAAGGCGAGCATGGAACCGAACGCGGCGGCGCTGCCACACCGCGCCACTCGATTCAGAGAATGTTGCCGCGGGTGCGCCCCAAGCCGCCCATGGGGTTTAGCAGGGAGGGAGGGCGTGTCGCATCCTGGCGACAAACGTCGCAGAGACAGCCCGCGATTATCCTTCCCGGACTCCGGTTTCCGACTGGCCTCTCTCAGGGCGGTGCGAGATTGTGCCCGCCATGACGTCCTCCCTGCGCAAGCGCCTCCAACTCCTGTTGTCCGTCCTCAGTGTACTGGCCGGGCTGCTGGTGATGGCGGGCGTCTTTTTCTACATCCTGATGCGGGGCAGCCTCGCCCAGCTGGATGGGACCCGCGAGCTCCCGGGATTGGCCGGACCGGTGACGATCGAGCGCGACGCGCTCGGTGTGCCGCTCATCACCGGTGCCACTCGCCTCGACGTCGCCCGGGCGACTGGCTTCCTCCACGGTCAGGAGCGTTTTTTCCAAATGGATCTGCTGCGCCGGAGGGCCGCCGGTGAGTTGGCGGAGATCTTTGGAGAGTCCGCGCTGGAAATGGACCAGCTCGCACGGCGCCATGATTTTCGCCATCAGGCCACGCTCGTCCACGCCGCACTCGCTCCGGAGCACCGGGCCCTGCTCGGGGCCTATGTGGCCGGGGTGAACTTGGGCCGCGAGGCCCTGGGCAGGCGTCCGTGGGAATACGACGTGCTGCGCGTCGCCCCCGTCGCGTGGACCGTCGAGGACAGCCTGCTGTGCATCTATGCGATGTGGTTCGACCTGCAGGACGAACGCGGCCACTATGAACTCGCCACGCGCGCCCTCTATGATGCGTACGGCGGCAGCGGACTGGCCTTCTTCGCACCGCGCGGCACGGAGCAGGACGCCGCGTTGGATGGATCCCTCTTCCCCACCCCCGCGTTGCCCGCGCTTCGCCTGAAGCGGGGAGACGAGGCCACCACGGCGGCGCGCGCTTCGCTCCTCGATGAAGATCCGCGACCCGGTAGCAACAATTTTGCCGTCGCCGGAATCCACACCTCCAGCGGCGCCGGCCTCCTGGCCAACGACCCGCACCTCGGCCTGAACTTGCCCAACATCTGGTATCGCGCGGCCCTGGCTTGGTCCGACGCCACCGGCGCGAAACATTGGGTCGTGGGCAGCACGCTGCCGGGCACACCCGCCGTGATCATCGGCAGCAACGGCCACGTGGCCTGGGGTTTCACCAACGCCTATCTCGACACCGTCGACCTCGTCGTCGTGGAAACCTTCGCCGACCTCCAGTATCGCACCCCGGACGGCTGGCGCGACATCGAGGACCGCACCGCGACTATCGCGGTGAAGGGCGGCGAACCCGTGACGCTGACCACGCGATGGACCGAGTGGGGCCCGATCATCGGTCCCGCCGGCGCCGGCCGCTACCATGCCCTGCGGTGGACCGCGCACGAGACGGCGGCGGTCAATCTGGAGTTTCTTGGTTTCGAAACCACCCGCACGACCGACGAGGCCGTGACCGTCGCCCATCGCGTCGGCATGCCCAATCAAAACCTGCTCGCTGCCGACACGCGCGGCCAGATCGCATGGACGGTGACGGGGATCCTGCCCCGACGCGTCGGATTCGACGGTCGCCTGCCTGCCTCGTGGGCCTACGGCGACCGCAAGTGGAACGGATGGGTGCCGCGCGCCGACGTCCCCACGATCACGAACCCGGCCGACGGACTGCTGTGGACCGCGAACAACCGGGTCGTGGGCGGCGAAGCCTACGCCAAGCTGGGCGATGGCGGCTACGCCAACGGGATCCGGGCGAGCGCGATTCGCGACGACCTCCGCACCCTCACCGCACGCGGTCAGAAAATCACCGAGTCCGATCTGCTCGGCATCCAACTCGACGATCGCGCCCCGTTCCTCGGCCGCTGGCAGGAGCTGTTGCTCAAGGTGGTGAGCGACGAGGCCGTGGCGAAGAAACCCGCGCGGGGCGAGCTTCGCGATCTGGCGCGCCAGTGGAACGGACACGCGGCCGCCGAATCCGCCGGCTACCGGATCATCCGCGGCTTCCGGTTAAAGGTCGCCGAACGCACCCTCGCTCCCTTTGCGGTCAGTCCGAAGAATCGCTACGAACGGTTCGGATTCGGACAGTTCAAAACGGAGGATGCCGTGTGGAGGCTGATCCACGAGCAACCGCTCCGGTTGCTCAACCCGAATCACCGCACGTGGGACTCCCTCCTGCTCGCCGCCGTGGACGATGTCATTGAGGAGGCCGACCAAGAGGGCACGCCCCTCCGCCGCTTCACTTGGGGGGCGCGCAACCGGCTGCGGATGCAACATCCCTTCAGCCGCTTCGTGCCGGCGTGGCTCGGGAGCTGGCTCAACGCGCCCACCGACGCCCTGCCGGGAGACACCAACACGCCCCGTGTGCAAACGCGCACCTTCGGCGCGTCGATGCGCCTCGTGGTCACGCCCGGGCGCGAAGCGGAGGGCATCTTGCACATGCCGGGCGGACAAAGCGGCCACCCGCTCTCCCCCTTCTATCGCGCGGGCCACTCCGCGTGGGTCAAAGGCGAGCCGCGGCCGCTACTGCCCGGTCCCGCGACCCACACGCTCAGGCTCACGCCCTAAACGACGCGGCCACGACAATCGTTCTCGTTCCCCGATCGCTTTCTCATAAACTCACCACCGCCATGCCCCTTCACGTCCTCGAACACCCGCTCGCACAACACGTGCTCACCCACTTGCGCGACAAGAAGACCAAGCCCGTGCTGTTCCGCACCCTGAGCTACCAAATCTCGTTGCTGCTCGCACTCGAGGCGACGCGCGACCTCGCCACGATGGAGAAAGCCATCGAGACACCGCTGGAGCCAATGAAGGGCCGGGTGCTGGCGAAGCCGCTCGTGGTGGTGCCGATTCTCCGCGCCGGGCTCGGCATGCTGCAGCCTTTTCATGATGTGTTTCCCGACGTCTCGGTGGGTTACGTTGGCTTGGAACGCGACCACAAGACCGCCATCGCCCGCAGCTACTATTGCAAGCTGCCGCCGCTCGCCAGTGCCCGCGTGTTGGTGGTCGACCCCATGCTCGCCACCGGCGGTTCCGCCGCGCAGGCCCTTGCCTTGGTAAAGGAACAGGGCGCCATCGACGTCGGCTTCGTGTGCATCGTCGCGGCTCCCGAAGGCGTGGCGACCGTGCAAAAGGATCACCCCGAGGTGCCGATCTACGTCGGTGCGCTCGATCGCGAGCTCAACGCCCGCAAATACATCCTCCCCGGCCTCGGCGATTTCGGCGACCGGCTTTACGGAACGTGAACGGGCCCGCCAAGCCTCCGCTCATCCGCGAGCGCGGCCCGTGGGTGCCGCTGGCAACGGCGCTCGTCGTGGGGGGCATCGGGTGGATGTTCGCCGGTGAACTGGGCGGGCGGAAGGAGGCGTGGGACAGTTCCGCCTACTGGCGCATTGCCTACCCGACCTTTGCCGTCGTGGCAGCCTTGCTTGGCTACCTCTGGCGGAGACCTTGGCTCGCCCCGCTCGGGCTTGGTTCCGGACAGGCCCTCATTTTGCTGGCCCAACACCCGACGGCGAACCTGCTGCCGCCCGCCCTGGTCGCGCTCGGCCTCATCTCCGCCCCGCTGGTCCTGCCCGCCCTGCTCGGCGCGCGCGTGCGCCGCTGGCGCGACGCCCGGCGCTGAAGGTTCTTCGGGGATTGCGCAAGTACCGGGCGGAGCGTGGAGTCGACGCATGGAATTCGCCCCTCTTTCCGACCGCGCGATGCAGATCCGCGAGTGTTTCGCCCGCTACGAACAGCACCGGAACGCGCCAAGAAATCATGCCGGGCTTCGTCGTCGATGTGGGCGACCTGACGAAGTTCGTGATGACCAAGGCCGACCCGCGCCGCGTCGACGACGCCGACCGCAAGCTCGCGCACGAATTCAGCGACTGCCTGTGGAGCGTGCTCGCCCGCCTCTACGGCGTGGACCTGGAAAGGAATTCCTGAAGTCGGTGGACGAATTGGAGCAGGGCACGGCGCGGAACACAGATTACTGAGGTGCGCCGCAAAACGCCGCCGCGGAATCCGGGGTGCATTTTTTCGTGTCCAAGCACCGCTTTCCCCGGCAATTCTCTTCGCCCATGCAGATCGAACGTCCCGGGCTCATCGTCGCCGACCACTGGCAGGAATACCAACTGCTCGACAGCGGCGACGGCATGAAGATGGAGAAATGGGGTCCCTACACGCTCGTTCGCCCTGACCCGCAAATCATTTGGCCGAAGTCGGGTGACCGGGAATGGAAGGGATGGGATGGTTTCTATCACCGCAGCGAATCCGGTGGCGGCAAATGGGAATTCCGAACCAAGTTGCCGGATAGCTGGACGATTCGCTACGGCGCGCTGACCTTCCGCATCCATCCCACGAGCTTCAAACACACGGGCCTTTTCCCTGAACAGGCCGTGAACTGGGATTGGTTTTCCCAGCGGATCAAGACCGCGCGCGCCGCCGGTCGTGAGGTCAGTGTCTTGAACCTTTTTGGTTACACCGGCGCGGCAACGGTGGCTGCGGCACACGCCGGGGCCAGCGTCTGCCACGTGGACGCCGCCGAGGGCATGGTGAAATGGTGCAAAGAAAACGCCGCCCTCTCGGGCCTCGCCGAGGCGCCCGTGCGCTACATCGTCGACGACTGTCTCAAATTTGTGCGCCGCGAGATCAAGCGCGGGCGACGCTACGATGCCATTATCATGGACCCGCCCACGTACGGACGCGGGAGCACCGGGGAAATGTGGAAGCTCGAGGACCACCTCTGGGAGCTGCTCAGCGAGTGCAAACAGCTGCTCAGCGACCGACCGGTGTTCTTCCTCGTCAACGCCTACACCGCCCGCCTCTCGCCCACCGTGGTGATCAATCTGCTCGCCGGTCTGATGCATGAGGCGGGCGGGCGGATCCATGGCGGCGAAGTCGGCCTGCCCATCCGCGGCGATGCCAAAATTCTCCCCTGCGGCATTTTTGGCCGGTGGGAATCCGCCTGATTCGAGATCGTTCTCGTTCTGGCCCCCTTTCTCCGCTTTTCTCCCCCACCATGAAAGTCATCACCGCTCCTGACGCTCCGGCCGCCATCGGCCCCTACTCTCACGCGATTCACGCCGGCCCGTTTGTGTTTTGCTCCGGCCAGACGCCGCTCGACCCCGCCACCGGCAAATTGGTCGACGGCGACGTCGAACCCCAGACCCACCAGGTTTTCAAGAACATCAAAGCCGTCCTCTCCGCGGCCGGCCTGACCCTGCAAGACGTGGCCAAATCCACGGTCTATTTGAAGGACATGGGGGATTTTCAAAAAATGAACGCCATCTACGAGGCCGCGTTCGCCCCGCACAAGCCGGCGCGTACGACCATTCAAGCCGGTAAACTGCCGCTCGATTGCCGCGTGGAAATCGAAGTCATCGCGCACAAGGGTTGATCTCGTGAACCGCTGGTGGCACGCCGGGATTGCCTTGGCGTGCGCCCTCTCCGCCCACGCGACGGAGCCTGCCGCACCCGAAACACCGGTCGTCGAAGATTCGTGGCGCCTCCGCGCGCTCGTCGTCAGCTTCGAGAACGACAACTTCTTTTCCGGCTCCGACCGACACTACACCCAGGGCGCGCGGGTCACGTGGCTCTACGACGCCGGAGCCCGCAGTTGGGCGACCGAGATGGCCCGTTCCACCCTGCGCTTATTCACCCAACGCGTCGAGGACAGCGAGGCCAAGCTCGCCGTCTCGTTTGGGCAGGACATGTTCACGCCGGAGAACACGTCCACCGCCACGTTGATTCCGACCGATCGTCCCTACGCGGCGTGGAGTTATCTCGCCGCCGGGTTTCATGTCATCGACGTCGCACCCCTCGATGCCGTCGGGGTAAAAAGCCGCGGAACGAGCCTGATCGCCGAGGTGAGCCTCGGGATGGTGGGCCCGGCCGCCCAGGGAGCACAGCTCCAGAATGCTTGGCACGATTTGATCAAGGTTGAGCGTTCCCACGGCTGGCCCAACCAACTGCGCGATGAGCCCGGCCTGAACCTTGCCTTCGAATGGCGCCGCAAGTTCTGGCACCGGGGCTGGATCGATGCGGTGCCGCGCGCGGCGCTCGTGCTCGGCAACGTGCAGACTCACGCCAGCGTCGGTGGCACGGTGCGCATCGGCCCCAACCTGCCCAACGATTTCGGACACGACCTGATTCGCGCCGCTTCCGGCAACGTCGCCCGCACCTCCCAATTCTCGGCTTATGGATTTGCCAGTGCCGACGCCCGTTTGGTGGGGCGAAACATCTTTCTCGATGGCAACACCTGGCGCGACAGCCATGCGGTGCGCAAACGGCCCGTCGTGGCCGATTTCAACACCGGTTTCGCCCTCAATTGGCCGCGTTTCCGGCTCATCTACACGCAGAATTACCGCACCACGGACTTCTATGGCCAGCCGCGACGCGATGTTTTCGGCTCCGTTTCGTTGATCTTTTTGTTTTAGCTCCCGTTCGTGCCCACCCCTGCCGACCCTGCATTCAACCCGCCCGAAAATGAAACACCTGATCGGCGTTGACGGCGGCGGCACCAAGACCGAGCTCATTCTCGTCGATCCGGCGGGCGTGATTGTCGCGCGCCAAGCCACCAGTGGTTGCAATCCAAGCCACGTCGGCGCCGAGCCGGCCGCCGAAGTGGTCAAAGCCGCGTTGCAGGCGCTGGTGGCGGATGCCCCGCTGGCCGGCGCCAAAGATTCCATTGCCGCCACCCATCTCTACATGGCGGGCAGTCCGGAGTTTTGGACGACCTTTGCGGCGGCGCTCTCCGGTTATGGACACGTCACGGCCTCGCCGGATTCGTTGCCCGCACTCGAGCTCGCCACCGACGGCGCACCCGGACTCGTCCTGCACGCCGGCACCGGATCGTTCGTCGCCGCGCGCGCGCCCGATGGCTCGATTCATTACGCCGGTGGTCTCGGTTGGAAACTCGGCGATCCCGGCAGTGGTTTCGAACTGGGACGCCGCGGCATCGCTCACGCCCTCCTGGAACTCCAGGGCTGGTCGGGGCCCAGCGAACTCAGTGTCGTCCTGAAGAAACACACCGGGCTCGCCGATTCATTCGCCATCACGCGACACTTTTACGGTGCCGCTGATGCCAATGCCCAGATCGCCGCCTTTGCCCCCCGGGTGATTGCGCTCGCCCAGTCCGGCTGCCAGCCCGCGCAAGCCATCGTGGTCGAGACCCTGTCCGGTCTTGTTGCCCAAGCGCGGCTCGTCACGGACAAACTCTTTTCCGCCACCCCTGTTCCCTGCGGCGTGAGCGGTGCGGTGTTGAACAATCCCGTGGCGGTCTGCGCCTTGCGGGCCATCGCCGAAACGAACCAGTGGCCGGTGGATTTCCGTTTCATCACCGATGCCCCGATCGAGGGAGTGCGGCGGCTGTTGGCGCGCGCAGGAACCGGTCCCTAACCCACCGACACTGCAGCAGCTCCCGACGGTCTCACGGCTTGCAGGCACGGGTCGCGCGCGTGATGGTGTGCCCCCGTGGCCAGCCCTTCGTCCCGTGTTCGGTCCGTGATTCGCCTCCCGGAGCCGGTGTGGCTCGAACGGCGGCGCGCCCATGAGCGGCGCGTGGGTCAGTGGACCGATCCGCATCAAGCGCGCAAGTCACGGGGAGAAAAACATCCGGTGGAGGATTTCCTGTGGGAATACTACCGCAACCGACCGAGCTGGCTGCGCCGCTGGCACCCCGGCCCCGACGTCATGCTTGAGGGCGCGGCCGCCCGCGATTACCTTCGCTGGCCGGAGTATCAAGAGGTCGACGGCGGTGTGCGCCTCGATCCCGCGACCTTTGCGGCGAACCGCCGCGGTTCCCTCGCCTGGCTGCTGGGCCTGTTGCGCGCCACGACCGAACGCGCGCCGCAATTCGCCTGTTACGGGCTGCATGAATGGGCGATGGTCTTCCGGTTGCAACCCGACGAGATCCGGCACGCCGACTGGCCCCTGCGGTTTTCGCCGGAGGAGACCGCGCGCGTCGTCGAGTCGATGCCGGTGCGGTGTTCGCACTTCGATGCGTTCCGTTTCTTCACCGCGGCCGCGCGTCCGCTCAACCGCCTGCAGCCCGAGCGCTCCACCCTCACGCAGTTCGAACAACGCGGCTGCCTGCACGCCAACATGGATCTCTACAAATGGGCGTTCAAACTCGCCCCGTTCACGCCGAGCGAATTGGTGGCTGATTGCTTCGACCTCGCGCGCGCGATTCGCGAGATCGACATGCGCGCGAGTCCGTATGACCTGCGCGCGCTTGGCTACGCACCGATCACCATCGAGACGCCGGAGGGTCGCGCCGACTACGAGCAGCACCAACGCGCCTTCGCCGAGCAAGGCCAACCGTTGCGCGCCCGACTGATCACGCTCGGCGAACGCCTGCTCGGAACCTGATGGTTTTCCCCGACTGGCGTGCGCCCGTGGTTGGTGACCCAAGTGTCCACGCTGCGGGGTTGCTTCGGGATCGGCGGCTCGTAGGTTGAACCAGACATGGCCACGCCGGGCTACCTCATCCAAGACCGCACGCCGAAGAAGCCGAGTTATCCGATTCGGGATGAACTGCGCGCCTACCTGCGCCGTTATCACCGCGATCGCGACCTGCCCGTCACCTACGAGCGGTTGCGCGGCTTTCACGAGGCCATGCCGCTGATCGATGCCGACGGACACAACACGCTCTGGGAAACGGTCGTCTATCGCGCCGAGGAGATGCCCGCGATCAATGATGCGTTGAAACGCATCTACGCCATCCTGAAGGTCGATGGGGATTTCTCGGTGGTGGAGCATCTCTACATCGACCGCGTCGACTTCTGCAGCTTCGGCAACTCGATGCCCTTTCGCGTCCGCATCGTGAACGCCTACAACGAGAATCAGGACTATTTCTACGTGAAGAAAGCGGACGCCTCCCGCGTCTATGGGCTCGAGCTCGAGCACTTGTTGTCGCCCAACCGGCTGAATTTCCTCACCCACGGCAACACGCTGGTGGAGGAACACATCGCGGGCGTGCCGGGCGACGTGTTTATCGACCGCTGGCTCAACGAGCCGACCCTCCGCCCGATCCGCATCGCCAAGGAATTGGTGAAGTTCAACGAGCGCTGCTTCATCCGCCTGCTCGGCGACATGCGCAGCTACAACTTCGTCGTCGTCATCACCCCCGATTTTGAGAGTGCCCAGCTGCGCATCCGCGCGATGGATTTTGATCAGCAAAGCTACAACGGGCGCAAAAATTTCTACCTGCCGCAGTTCTTCAAGGACAACACACCGCTCGTGGATTTTTGCATCAAGCATCTGCACGCCAAGACGGCCTACCAATACCAGCGGGAAGAACAGACCCTGATGCTGCAGCGGGCCGAGTTGGCCAACCTGCGGTTGACCGCCCTGCTCGAGGCCATGGGGGTGGATCCGATTGCCCCGGACGAGAACGTCCACCAGTTGCGCGAGGGCTTGGCCGACCATTACGGTTCGAAGGATTTCCTCCAGTGCACGACGATGGGCGCCCTTGTCCGGGAAAGTCTCGCCAAGACACGCGCGCGGATTGAGCACGACACCGCCGGGTCGGCCCCCGCCTAGATCAGGCCTGCGGCGAACCGGGCGCCGCTGCCGCGCAATCACGGCGTCAGACGCAAGCAAGCTTGCTCCCGGAATGCGGCTCTGAATAGCTCGGGCGATCCATTCAACCCATCCTGTGATTCTCTTGCTCAAGAACCTGCTTTTTACCCTGCTGGTTCCCGGGTTCGTCGTCGGTTGGATGCCGCTTTACTGGCTCGAATCCCAGCTCGCTTGGCCGGACGAGCTTGGACCCTACCATTTGATTGGCCTGGCCCTTGGTCTCCTCGGCTTCGCCGCCTACCTGCATTGTCTCGGACATTTCATGGTTCGCGGCCAAGGCACCCCCGCGCCGATCGATCCGCCAAAAAAGCTCATGCGCCGCGGGCTCTTCGCGTGGGTGCGCAACCCGTTCTACCTTTCCGTCCTCGCGATGGTCGCCGCCGAGGGCATATTTCTGCTTTCGTGGCACATCGCCATTTACTGGGTGGTGCTGGCGTCCGTGTTTCAGCTTTTCGTTGTGCTCTACGAAGAGCAGGAGATGAGCCTTCGCTACGGGGCGATGTATGACGACTACAAGCAAGCGGTGCCCCGCTGGTTTCCGCGTCGTCCCCCAAACACCGACTAGCTAGCGGCCTTCGACTACTCGATGCGGCCCTCGTCGAATTCAATCAGGTCGACTACGCTGACGATCTGATCGACGCGGTCGGCGCAACCCATGTTCGTCAGCGCCTCGCGCAAAAATTCGCGCCCACTCGGGGTCATGCCCTTTTGCACGTAGTTGCGATTCCATTGCGCGACCCGCAAATCCGCGGGAAACAGCGCCCGCAGGCGTCGGTCGATTTCGCCATCATCCCGGCCCGCCTCGATACCCTCGTGCACAATCTTCTCCACGTCACCGGGGTCGATTCCCAGGTGCAGGCATAAAAACCGGTCCATCCCCCGTTTGTAATTCTTCGCGTAGCTGGCGGGCAACGCGCCGCGCTCCTTCACGTAGCGGCATTTGGCGAGAAAACGTGGCAGATGCAACAAGCCCGTGCCGGCGTGGGGACAATAGGCGGACGGCAAACCGGTGAGCACGTCGCCACTGGAACCAGGGATCGGTTTGGAAAGCATGGGAGGCCGGCGAACAACGGGGGCGCCGATGGTTGAGGACTGGATTTCGGTCAGGTCTTGACGGAGGGCGGATCGGGTTGATCGCCCAAGGGTCCGTCGCGCGGCTTTGCCGGTTTCTTGTTCGCGGCTTGCACGGTCGCCACGATTTTAAAAAGGTCTCCGCGACGATCGTGGCGCGGGGTCACGGTGCCGGCGCTGCGCGAGTTGTGCAGGGTGTCGAGGTCGAGATCGCAGATCAGCACGGTCTCTTCGTTCGTGTCCGACTCTGCGGCGATCCCGTCGCGGGCAAAATCGAAATCGCACGGCGTGAGCACCGCTGCCTGACCATATTGAATGTCCATGTTCTCGACGTCCGGCAGATTCCCCACGTTGCCGGCCAGCGCGACGTAGATTTGATTCTCGATCGCCCGGGCCGCGGCACAGTAGCGCACCCGCAGGTAGCCCTGACGATTGTCGGTGCAGAACGGCACAAAGATGATTTCTGCGCCCGCGTCCGCCAGCGTGCGGGCCGCCTCGGGAAACTCGACGTCGTAGCAGATCAAGACGCCGATGCGCGCCTTCGGCGTATCGACGACCTGCAGGGTGTTACCGCCACTGATGCCCCACCATTTCCGCTCATTGGGCGTGATGTGGAGTTTCGGTTGGGCAAAGACCTGGCCGTCCGGCAGACAGATGTGGCAAATGTTCTGGAGTTCATCACCCGCGTTCACCGGGTGGCTGCCCCCGATCATGGTGACGCCGTAGCGCTGCGAAAGTTTCTGCAGCAGCTTCACCAGCCGCGGGGTATATTCAGAAAGCAGGCGCATGCCCTCTTGCGGGGTCTTGGCGTCCGTGGCCGACAACAATTGCACACCAAAGAGCTCGGGAAACATGACGAAATCGGCCTCATACTCGGCCGCGACATCGGTAAAATAGGTCACTTGCCGCGCAAATTCGGCAAAGGACTGCACTTTCCTCATCTTGTATTGCACGCAGGCAAGCCGCACCTTGCGGCGACCGTGGGGCGCGGGTTGGTAGTCGGGATTGAGCCACTCGATCAGGCTGGCCCAGTTGTGGCTGCGGGGATCACGCAGATAATTGGGCATGACGCCCCGGAGCTCAAATCCATGCAGAAGTTGGAAACTCAGCACCAGATCGCGAAATTCACCGGTGCCGACCCGTTGCGCATATTCCGCCGGAGTCATCTTGGCGGACTGTTCCATGTAGTTCCAAAGCCGGCCGCCCGCGAGAATGCGGCGCTTGTTCAGTCGGCGGCAAAGGGCGCGGCGCGCTTCATAAAGTTTCGCTCCCACCCCGTAGCCCCGCATGTCCGGGTGCACATAAACATCCGCGCCATAAAGCGTATCCGCATCGCGATCATGATTGGTAAAATACCCGCTGTCCGTGATGCCAGTCCACGTGTGGTGGCGCAGGGGTTCGCGACCAAGATCGACAATCAGGGACGCCGCCGCGCCGACAATTTTCCCGTCGAATTCCGCGACAAACTGGCCCTCGGGAAAGAGGCGTTGATGGCTGAGCAAGTGGGCCTCGCTCCACACGACATTCTCTTCGGCCAATACCGGGTAGGCGGCCCGATTCAGTGCCATCAACCGCAGGGGGTCGGCCCGGGTCGCCCGCCGCACCAAAACTTCGACTTTCTTCTTCGCCATGCGCCTGACACTATCAGTTTCCGCCTTCGGCGGTCAATGTTTGCGCCCGCCCCCCCGGGGGGCCCTGTGAGGAATTCGCCCCCTCGTGACACAGCCGAGCCTTGCCGCTCCCCTGTTTTGCGGCGAAGGTGCCCTTCGCCGCATGCAAAAGCATTCTTTCGATAAACGCCGCATCAAGTGCCTGTTGCTCGAAGGCATTCATGCCCGGGCCGCCGAGGCTTTTCATACCGACGGTTATCTGTCCGTGCGCACGCTCCCAAAATCCCTCGCTGGGGATGCCCTGACGTCCGCGTTGAAGGACGTGCACTTCCTCGGCATCCGCTCCCGCACCGAGATCACCTCCGCGGTGATCGCCGCCGCGCCGAAACTCGCCGCCATCGGGTGCTATTGCATCGGCACCAATCAGGTCGATCTCAAGGCCGCCGCCCTGCGCGGCATCCCGGTTTTCAACGCCCCCTACTCCAACACCCGCAGCGTGGCCGAACTCGTGGTCGGCGAGGCGATCATGCTCTTGCGCGGCATCCCGGAGAAAAACGCCCTGGTGCACCGCGGTGGATGGACGAAGAGCGCCAACGGGAGCGTCGAGGTGCGGGGCAAGACGCTCGGCATCGTGGGCTACGGGCATATCGGCACACAGGTGGGCATCCTCGCCGAGCACCTCGGCATGCGCGTGATCTTCTACGATATCGCCGGCAAATTGCCCCTCGGCAACGCGCGCCCGGTTTCCAAGCTCGGCACCCTGCTGGCCGAGAGCGACGTCGTCACGTTGCATGTGCCGGAGACGCCGGCGACGAAGCATCTCATCGGCCGCTCACAGCTGGCGCACATGAAAAAGGGCTCGCACCTGATCAACGCGGCGCGCGGTCTCGTCGTCGATCTCGACGCGCTGGCCGATGCGCTCGAACGTCGGCATCTCGCCGGCGCCGCCCTCGACGTGTTTCCCGTCGAACCCAAGGGCAACGACGAGGAGTTCAAGTCACCGCTGCGCCGCTTCGACAACGTGCTCCTCACCCCCCACATTGGCGGTTCCACGATCGAAGCGCAGGAAAACATCGGACTGGAAGTCTCCGACAAGCTCGTCCGCTACTCGGACAACGGTTCGACCGTCACGGCGGTGAATTTCCCCGAAGTCACTCTCCCGGAACACGCGGGCACGGGCACGTGCCGCCTGTTGCACGTCCATCGCAACGTTCCGGGCGTGCTGGCCCACATCAACGAGAAGTTCGGGCACCGCGGCGTGAACATCTCGGCGCAATACCTGCAAACCAACGAACACATCGGCTATTGCGTGATGGATGTGGATGCTGCCGCGAGCGAAGTCGCCATCGACGAACTGCAGACGGTCACGGGCACGATTCGGGCCCGCTTGCTGTATTGAGGGTTCGTTGCCTCGCCGCGACGGGCACAAAAAAGGCCGGCGCCAATTCGCGTCCGGCCTCCGGTGAAATCATTCGCTCAACCGCGAATCAAAAGAAACGCACCGGCTTGGCTTGCATTTTCTCATGCTCTTCGGCGGAGCAACCCGCGTCGGTCGCCACGGCGGTGGTGGCGCTGGTCGACTTCACAAGTTCGTTGGCGAGCATGTAGTTCTCCACTTCCTCGCCCGAGACGTCGGCCAGCATCACGCCTTCAATCTCCACGCAGGGCGAGAGCGGTTGGCCCGACTTGCGCACCATTTCTTCGTAATTGGTGCGGTTGTTGATGATGTCGATGTCCTCGAAGGCGAGGTTGTGCTTTTGCATGATGGCGCGGACGCCGTTGCTCCAGCCACAGGTCGGTTTCAAATAAGCTTTGATCTTCATGGATAAGTTTGGGTGTCGTTCTCGGGTGGTTATGTCTGCGGCGCAATGTAGGCCGAGAGTTTTCTTCTTCAACTGAAAGTTTTGTCCGGTAGTGTGCGGTGAGTGCCCGCTTCCCTGCCCGCCCTCACCCCGCTTCAGGCCTCAGCCTTTGCGGTCCTCGCCCTGGACAATGTGCGCCGCGAGTATCCGCGAGCAGAACTGAACCTCCTCAACGGGCCGGGCGACGTGCGTCCGCCGCGCGAACTTCATCCCGCGTTCTACGGGTGCTATGACTGGCATTCCTGCGTGCACCAACACTGGATGATGGTGCGGCTGCTGCGCCTTTTCCCGCGCTTGCCCGAACGGGCCGCGATGGAAGGCGTGCTGCGCGAGCACCTGAGCGCCGACCACCTCCGCGTCGAAGCCGCCTATCTGTCTGCGCCCGGCCGATCGTCGTTTCAACGGCCCTATGGCTGGGTCTGGGTCTTGAAGCTCGAACAGGAATTGCGTGCCCACGACCCGGAGTTCGCCCAGAACCTGCATCCCCTTGTCGCGGTGATTCGAGAGGGACTGGTGCGCTACCTGCGCTCGCTCACCTATCCGATGCGGCACGGCTCGCACGCCAACACCGCGTTCGCCACCGCCTTTGCGCTCAACTGGGCACGCTCCGTCGGTGATCAGGAGTTGAAACTACTCTGCACCAGTCGCGCGGCGGCGTGGTTCGGGCGGGACAAGGATTACCCGGCCCACCTTGAGCCCGGTGGGGAAGATTTCTTCTCTCCTGCCCTCGTCGAGGCCGGTTTGATGGGCCGGATCTTGCCGCCCATGGCTTTCGCGCAGTGGTTCGCGCAGTTCTTGCCTCACATCGCTCAGGGCCAGCCGGCCTCCCTGCTCCATCCCGCCACGGTCAGCACTCCGGGCGACCCTAAAATCGGCCACTTGATCGGGCTAAACCTGAATCGCGCGTGGGTCTGGCGGCGCTTGGTCGATCTGTTGCCCGCAGGAGACGAATTGATCCCGGTTTGTGCGGAAGCCTCGGCCCGGCACTTTGAGGCCGCCTTGCCGCTGCTGGATTCCC
>JAUXOH010000194.1 GCA_030682505.1 Candidatus Didemnitutus sp.
GTCTACCCCAAAGATTATTATTCGACCAATAATCCGCTGTTTGACATCAGTAAGGTTGATGCTCCGCCCAAACCGGTAGTGCAGGCGCCGCCGGTGCTCACTCCCGATCTCTTGGCCCTGAAAAAGTCGGCGCTCGTCACCGTGGAATATATCATCAGCAAGACCGGCGAGGTCGAATTTCCCCTCGTGGTGGATTCTACAGACAGTCGCTTTGACCTCATCACTGTCGAGGCAGTTGCCCAATGGAAATTCAAACCTGCGAAGAAGAAGGGGAAACCTGTCAATTGCCGGGTAAGGCAGGTGTTCACCTACACCCACAACTGAGAGCGCATCGGCCGCTGCTAGCAGGCCGAGTTGATTTTTGTTGTGCTGCGAGGCAACCGAGCAGCACTAGTCACAGCCCCTGGGCGAAAACGCACGGACGGCGTCCCGCTCAGCCGAACTGGATCTGGTAGATCAGGCCGTTGTTGTCGGCGCCTTCACCGAAATCCGAGGGGTCGATCGCCGGGTTGTAGCTGGGCTTGATCTCCAGCGTGAGGCTGATGATCGTGCCCTTGTCACCGCGCAGGATGCCGCGGCCGACAGCATTCGTCGCCATCGTGGTCCTGCTCATGGTTCCCGTCGTCGTTCCCCAGTTGTTGGCCAGGGTGCTGTGTTCAACCGCGCAGCCGAACTAGACGGAGAGCAAAGCGAGGGAGGAGAACAAGACACGCGCATTCATGGCGGAGGATTGACGGTAGTTGCGGTTCCGTCGGGTGGAGGCAGGGGCTCGCTGGTTGTCTGGATCGGCTTCCGCCAGCCCGCCGCGTTTTCGCAGGAGAATATCCGGCGGACATCGCGCTGCCGCGACAGCAAATGCCTCGCAACTGTTGCTGTGCATTTCTTAACGACCCGAGCAGCCAGCTCGCAGCCCGTCCTGCGGCGTGCTCATTCGACCGTTGCAGCGCCCGCGATAATTGGAATCCTTGCGACAACCCCAACCCCGTCCCCCACCCCCTATGCCCAAACCTGTCTGTTACTCCGCCAAGGCCTATCTCACCCCGAATGCCACGACGCCGCTCGCCCCGGCGACGATCGAGCGTCGCCAGCCGCTGGAGAAGGACGTGCGGATCCAGATTCTGTTCTGCGGCGTCTGTCACTCCGACCTGCATTTCGCGCGCAATGAGTGGGGCTTCACCCCGTTCCCCTGCGTGCCGGGCCACGAGATCGTGGGTCGCGTGACCGAGGTCGGCGGCGGCGTGACGAAGTTCAAGGTGGGCGACACGGTCGGTGTGGGCTGCCTGATCGATTCCTGCCGCACCTGCCCGAGCTGCCGCACCGGGCTCGAGCAATATTGCGACAAGGGACTCGAAGGCGGAACTTACGGCGGCGTGGACAAGTATCTCGGCGGTCCGACGCTCGGCGGCTATTCGCAGAGCATTGTCGTGACGGAGGACTTCGTGCTCCGGATGCCGGCCAACCTCGACCTCGCGTCCGCGGCGCCCCTGCTCTGCGCGGGCATCACCACGTATTCACCGTTGCGCCACTGGAAGGTCGGTCCCGGCCAGAAGGTCGGCATCGTCGGCTTGGGCGGACTCGGGCACATGGCGGTCAAGTTCGCGCGGGCCTTCGGCGCCCACGTGGTGCTGTTCACCACGTCGCCGGGCAAGGTCGCGGACGCCAAGCGCGTCGGCGCCCACGAAGTCGTCGTCTCCACCGACGAGGCCCAGATGCAGGCGCAGGCCGGAAGTTTCGACTTGGTACTCGATGCCGTGTCCGCCACTCACGACATCAACGCCTACCTCAATTTGTTGAAGCGCGACGGCAACCTCGTGCTCGTCGGCGTGCCCCCCGAGCCGATGCCCCTCGCCGCCCTGCCCCTGATCTTCCGCCGCCGCTCCTTCTCCGGTTCGCTGATCGGCGGGTTGCCCGAGACGCAGGAGATGCTGGATTTCTGCGGCGAGCACAACATCACCTGCGACATCGAGATGATCCGCATGGAGCAGATCAACGACGCCTACGAACGGATGCTGAAGAGCGACGTGAAATACCGCTTTGTGATCGACATGGCCTCGCTCCAGTAAACCCGGCCCGACACACGCCGCATGAACGGCTATTTCGGCACCGGCGACTGGCTGGTCATCTTCCTCTACCTCGGGGCGGTGATCACGCTGGGTGTCTGGTTCGGCAAGGACCAGCGCACCACGCGCGACTATTTCCTCGGCGGACGCAACCTGCCGTGGTGGGCGATCGGCGCGTCGATTGTCGCCACCGAGACCAGTGCGCTGACGATCATCGGCGTGCCGGCGATCGCGTTCGGCGGCAATCTGATGTTCATCCAGATGATCGTCGGCTACGTGATCGCGCGCATCATTTTGGCGGTCGTGCTCGTGCCGCATTACCTGAAGGGCGAGATCTACTCGCCGTATCAATTGCTCGAGCAACACCTCGGTCGCGGTCCGCGACGGCTGGCGGGAGTCTTCTTCCTCTTCCTCGAAACGATGTCGGCCGGCGTGCGCGTCTATGTGGCGTGCATCCCGATCCGGCTGATGCTGGGTGATTCCGTCTGCAGCCTCGGCGGCACGGTCGATCCGATCCTCGGGGCGATTCTGCTCTTTGTGGTCCTGTCGCTGATCTACACCTACGTCGGCGGCGTGAAGGCGGTGGTGTGGACCGACGCGGTGCAGATGGTGCTCTTTGTCGGCGGCGGGCTGTTCGCGCTGTTCTACATCCCGACGTTGATCGAAGGCGGCTGGAGCGCGGCGCTGGCGCAGGCGAGCGCGGCCGGCAAACTGGAGTGGCTCAACCTGCAGTTCACTTTCTCCGCGCCGTTCAATCTCTGGATGGGCATCATCGGCGGCACCGTGATGGTGTTGTCCACCCACGGAGCCGAACAACTCATCGTGCAACGCGTCCTCTCGGCGGGCAGCGTGTCGGAAGGACGAAAGGCACTCGTGTTTAGCGCCGTGCTGATTTTCCCGCTGTTTCTGATTTTCCTGCTCGTGGGCGCGTTGCTGTGGGTGTTCTACCAACACCATCCGTTTCAAATCCCGCTGCCGGAAACCCGGCCCGGCCTCCGCGCCAACGATTTCATCTTCCCCGTCTTCATCATCACCGAAGTGCCACCGGTGCTGAAGGGATTTTTGATCGTGGCGATTTTGTCGGCGGCGATGTCGTCGATCAGCTCGGCGATCTCCGCCCTCGCGTCGGTCTCGACGATGGACTTCGCGCGGCAATTTTGGAAAGACCGGAGCGAAGCCTACTTCCTCCGACTCAGTCGCTACTCGACGGTGTTTTGGTCGGCGGCGCTGGTGGGCGTGGCGTGGCTGACCCGCGAGGTGCAATTTGTGTTGAATGCCGCCTTCTCGCTCCGCGGGCTCACGAGCGGGGCGCTCCTCGGCGCGCTGGTAATCGCCTTGTTCTGGCGACGCCTCGGCGCGCGCGCCGCGATGGCCGGCATGGTGACATCGGTGGTCGTGATGAATGCGCTGTATTGGCCGGCCAACGTGCCTGCCTGGCGCGACTGGTGGCTGCAGACCTTCGGCGGCGAGGTGTTCTGGCCGTGGTTCACCCTGATCGGCACGAGCCTCACGCTCGGCGTGGCGTGGCTGGTGAAAACCGTCTGGCCGGGAGAACCGTCGCAGGAGTCGGGGACGGCCGAGTCCCGCGGCTAGTGTTCAGAGGACTCAAATCCATTTCACACGAGGTTGCAGAGGGAACGACGGCCGGGACAGGACGAAGCACCACCCATCCCCACTCATCTTGGGTTCCCCCTCCGGGTCACGGGCGCCTCGTTTTCCGTTCCCACCTGTTCGTGTGATTCGTGTGTTTCGTGGTGGCCTCCTTCCGAACCATCCGTGGCTTCGTCCCTTCCGTGCTAAACCGGTTGTGTTTTTGTCCGGAAGTCGCACTTTGCCGGGATGTTAAATCGCCTTTACGCTCCGTTGATCGCCTTGGGTCTGACTTTGGCCGTCACCGGTTGCACCATTTTGCAGGCCGCTCCGGCCGCCCCGGCGGCGGAGCGCGTGACCATCGCCGAGCCCGCCAATCTCTCGCTCCTCAAGTGGGAGCTGATGGCCTACCTCGACGACGGTCGCTACGACGCCGGTGTCGCCACCGTTGCCGCCCAAGCCAAGGCTTGGGTGGAACAGCGCGCCGCGCAGGGCGGCAAACTCGCGATTATTTTCGATCTCGATGAGACACTGCTCTCCAACCTGAAGCACATCCGCTCGATGGATTTCGGCTACGTGCCGCCGCTCTGGGACAACTGGGTCGCCTCTGCGGATTGTCCGGTCATTGAGCCGGTCGTCGCCGTGTATCGCGCCGCGCGTGCGAACAACGTCACCGTGTTCTACATGACGGGCCGGAAGACCTCCGACGCACCCGGCACGATCAAGAACCTGCAGCTCACCGGACTCGACGATTACGCGGGCCTCTATTTCAAGCCCAACGACTACATGGACACGACGCAGTCGTTCAAAACCGCGATGCGCCAGAAGATCACCGAGGCCGGTTACACGATCATCGCCAACGTCGGCGATCAGCACAGCGACCTCGATGGCGGTTACTCGGAGAGGACTTTCAAGCTGCCGAATCCGTTCTACATGACGAAGTGAGCCCGGGCGGGATCGCGACGCGTCGCGCCGGCCGGATGCCCTGCCCTCCCCCGCCATGCCGCTCCACGCTCTCACGATCTTCACCGGCGCGTTCCTGCTGTTTCTGGTGCAGCCGCTGATCGGCAAGTTCATTTTGCCGTGGTTCGGTGGCAGCCCGGGCGTCTGGACGACCTGCCTGCTGTTCTTCCAAACTCTGCTGCTCGGCGGCTACGCCTACGCGCACCTCACGACGAGGAACCTGACGCCGCGCGCGCAGGCGACCCTGCACCTGGGGCTGCTCGGCGTGGCGCTGCTGTGGTTGCCAATTGCGCCCGACGCCTCGTGGAAACCCGCGCCCGGGGACGAACCGACGGGGCGCATCCTGCTGCTCCTCACCGCAACCCTCGGGCTGCCCTACCTGCTGCTCTCCGCCACGGGTCCGCTGGTGCAACGCTGGTTTCATCTCAGTCATCCCGGTGCCTCGCCCTACCGGCTCTACGCGCTGTCCAACGTCGGCTCGCTCCTCGCCCTGCTCACCTACCCGTTTGTGGTCGAACCACTTTTTCCGCGCCTCGAACAAGCCTGGGGCTGGTCGGTGGCACTGGTAATGTTCGCGCTCTTCTGCGGGCTGTGCGCGTGGCAGGTTCGGCGTCTGCCGGAAGCGGGCGTGACGCCGGCAAGCGACACCGCGTCAACCGGGACGGAGAAGGCGTCGGCGCCCGCCGCGCTCGACAAGCTTCACTGGCTGCTCTGGCCCGCGATCGCCTCGGTGCTGTTGGTGGCGACGACGAACAAGCTCTGCGTCGACGTGGCGGTGATTCCTTTTCTGTGGGTGGCGCCGCTCGCGCTGTATCTGCTGACGTTCATTCTCTGCTTCGATCACCCCCGGTGGTATTCGCGCAAGGTCTTCGCGGCGTTGTTCGTCGTGGGGTGCACCGTCTCGGGCTTCTTGCTGGCGGACGGGACGCACGCTCCCCTGCCGCTTCAACTCGTGGGTTTCGGCGCGACCCTGTTTGTGGGCGGCATGCTTTGTCACGGCGAACTCTACCGGCTCCGGCCCGCCCCGCAGCACCTGACGTCCTATTACCTGTTCATTGCGGCGGGCGGGGCGCTGGGCGGGCTCTTGGTGGCGGTCGTCGCGCCGCAGGTCTTTGACGACTACTACGAATTGCACCTCGGCCTGTGGGCGCTGGCCTATCTGGTGGCGTGGTCCTGCTGGATGCACCGCAGCCGGTCTCTCGCCTTCGGCGTCGGGGCCGGCACGATCCTGGCCATTCTCCTTCTGCCCGCGCTGCTCGCGGATCCGACCGAGGCCGGCGCGCGGGCGTGGCTGCAGAGCTACGGGCCGGCCTACGCGGATTTCTACGGCACGCATTGGCAATGGCCGCTCGCCGCCCTCGTGGCCGTCGTTGTCTTCTTGCGTCGCGGACGGGACGACCCGCCGGCGACTTGGCACTGGCGGCAGGCGCTCCTGCCCTCGGCGCTCACGATCATGCTCGCGGTGGTTTTTCTCCGGCAAACCACCGGCGG
>JAUXOH010000197.1 GCA_030682505.1 Candidatus Didemnitutus sp.
TAGACGACATCACCGATCAAGGGATGCCCGACCGACTTCAGGTGCACCCGGATCTGGTGCGTGCGCCCGGTATGAATCCGGCAGCGCAGCATCGAGGCCCGTTCGCCGAATTTCTCCACGAGCACCCAATCGGTCCGGGCGGGCTTGCCCCCCTCCCCGGTTGTCATGCGGTGCCGATGAACCGGATGGCGCGCAATGCCCCGATCGATGCTCCCGCTCAGACCCTTCGGCACGCCGCTGACCAGGGCCATGGATTCCTTCAGCAATGTCCGGGTGGCGAATTGATCCGAGAGCGCGCGATGGGCGACATCGTTCTTGGCGACGACGAGCAAGCCCGTCGTTTCTTTGTCGATGCGGTGCACAATGCCCGGACGCTCCACTCCGCCAATGCCACTCAATTGCCCGGCGCAATGCGACAACAAGGCGTGCACCAGTGTGTCCTCCCCGGTGCCGACGCCCGGATGCACCACCATTCCTGTCGGCTTGTTGATCACGACCATGTGCCGGTCCTCGAAGATCACATCGAGCGGGATGTCCACCGCCCGCAACTCCGTCGGCTTGGCGGCGGGCAGCGAGAATTCAATCACTTGGCCGGCCCGCACCTCATCGCTCTGCTCCAGCACCCGGTCGGCGATCTTCACCAGCCCCGCCTCCAGCACACGTTGAAACGCCACCCGGCTGTGTTCGGGGAATGCGGCGGCGAGCACCTTGTCCGCGCGGGCGCGTTTTATGGTCTCGGGAACGGTGAAGGAGGTCGGGGTGCCGGTTTGCAAGAATCCCCAACGTGGCGCCCTGTCCCTCCCCCTGCAAGCCGTCGCTTGCAACGCTCCGCCGCAGTTCCGCAATGACCCGTATTACGTGTCATTCCCTCCGGAAACTCACGCGGTTGGTGCGTCGTTCGGACGGCGGGGTGGTCGGCTACCCGTTGATGATGGCATCGAGCTCGGCCAAAAACGGCTGCTTTTGCCCGGGGGTCAGGTCGGCGACCTCGAAACCGTTCCGGGCCAGCCGGGCCAGTTCACGCCGCGTGAAACCGAGCTCGTGCGCGATCACGAGGTATTCCTCATTCACCGTGTTCGCGAAACACAGGGGATCGTCCGTGCTGATGGTGCAGCGAAGGCCAGCCGCCACCAGCTGACGCAACGGGTGGGCCGACATCGAAGGCACGACTTTCAATCCGACGTTGCTGATCGGGCAGACGTCGAAGGTGACACCGCGATCGACGCAGAGTTGGAGCACCGCGGGATCTTCGATTGCGCGCACGCCGTGTTGAATGCGGGTAACGCCCAACTCCTCGACGGCTTCGCGCACGCGGACCGGTCCGTCGAACTCTCCCGCATGACACTTGGTGACCAGCCCGGCTTCACGCAACCGGGCCCAGATCTGACCCGTGGTCGGATCATTGGGCAGGCGTTCGTATCCGTGCAGATCAACGCCGGCGAGTCCTTCCCAGCCTGTCAGGTCGTCGACGAGGTGCCGCATCGGGCTGCTGAAGATATCGCGGGGCATGCCGGTAAAGACGCGCACGTTCAATCCGGCCGGAGCGGCGCTGCGAATGGCGGCAATGATTTCCGGACCCGGCACCTTGATGAATTCGACCACCGGCAGGTGAAAGCTCGTCTCGACATAGTGCACGTTCTGGGCGACGTGCCGGGCGAACATCACCTTGGCCGCCTCGTGGTAGCGCTCGGCGGTGGTGAACCACGGCAGGGCATTGTCGAGCAGTTGCCGTTCAAAATCCGGAAACGTGTCGTAGCGGTAACTGCGCTCCCGAAAGGAAGGAAAGGCCGGCCAGCGCTGCGGATCCCACGCGTGCAGCAATTCGTAGGGCAACGCCCCTTCGACATGCAGGTGGGTCTCCGTCTTTGGGAGCGCCTGAATGAACGCCGCGAGTGAGGAATCGAACTGCATGGAAGCGCGCCGGGACCGGACCAGGGATCAGCCCTGTTTGAGCAATTCGGCGGGATTCAATTTTTGCAGCGCCTTCGGAAGAAACTGGCCGTCCTTGCGGATGAGCTTCCCGTCAAACCAGATCTCTCCACCGCCGTATTCGGGCCGTTGAATGCAAACCATGTCCCAATGGACGGCGGACTTGTTGCCGTTGCCACCCTGCTCATAGGCCTGGCCCGGTGTGAAGTGGAAAGAGCCGGCGATTTTTTCGTCGAACAGAATGTCCCGCATCGGTTGCAGGATGTGCGGGTTGAAGCCGAGGGCGAATTCGCCGATGAAACGCGAACCCGCGTCGGTATCGAGAATCTCGTTGAGGCGCTTCGTGTTGTTGCTGGTGGCCTCGACGATCTTGCCCGCCTTGAAGGTGAGCTTGATGTTGTCGAAGGCCGTGCCGAGGTAAACGGTGGGCGCGTTGTAGGCGATCGTGCCTTCGACACTGTCCTTCACCGGGCACGAGAAGACCTCGCCGTCGGGAATGTTGCGCGCGCCCCCGCAGGGCACGGCGCCGATCCCTTTGATGGAGAAGCGCAGATCGGTGCCCGGTCCCTTGATCTGCACCCGGTCCGTGCGATTCATCAGGGCGGTGAGCGCCTTCATGCCCGGCGCATAACGAGAATAATCAAACGTGCAGACTCGGAAAAAAAAGTCCTCAAACGCCTCGGTGCTCAGTCCGGCCTGCTGCGACATCGACGGCGAAGGCCAGCGTATCAGCACCCACTTGGTCTTGTTCACCCGGTATTCCTGCACCGGCTTGAGCAACTTGGTCACCATCTGCACCTGCGTCGAGGGCACATCGGAAGTTTCGAAGATATTGTCCGACCCGCGGATCGCGACGTAGGCGTCCATTTTCTTCATGCGGATCAATTCCACGTCGGCGGTCACTTGGAATTGCTCGGGCACGGCGCCCCGCAACAACTCACGCGTGATGCGGGAGCGCTGGAAATTCACGTAAGGCAGCGCCCCTCGGGCGCGCGCCGCCCGGATCAGGGCGATGACGAATAGCTCGGGACAATCGAGGGCGTCAATCAGGACACGCTCGCCCTTCTTCAATTCGATGGAGAAGCCGGTGAGAACTTCGGCCAGCTTGGCAAAACGAGGATCACTCATGCAGAACCTATCGCCCGGGAGGGCACGTCGTTCAATCTCAAAGCCGCGCCACCTTCACGAGTCCGCAACACCATTAGCTCGCGCCACTCGCCGCCGTCGCGGCGGCCGCTTCGCTCTCCGGAGTGAGCAGCTCGTTGGCCGGCAATCCGCGCGGAAAGCAGATCTTCCCGACGGCCTCGTTGAAATC
>JAUXOH010000199.1 GCA_030682505.1 Candidatus Didemnitutus sp.
CATGTCGTTCGATCTGGCCAAGGAAGGGGATCAGGAACTGGTGAGCGAAGGCGTGTCGTTTTTGCTCGATCAGACCAGCTTTGTTTATCTCGACGGTTCGAGCGTGGACTTCGATGACGGCCTGCATGGCAAGGGTTTCGAAATCAAGAATCCCAATGCCCAGAGCACCTGCGGCTGTGGCAAGTCCTTCAACTAGGGCGCGCGGTGCGCCAGGAAGGGTGAGGGCCGCTGCCGTTCAGGCCACGGCCTCGTGCAGGGCGACAATGCCGAAGGTCAACGGCGTGGCGCGCACGGACTTGAACCCGGCGCGCCGGATTTCCGCGCACATCGCGTCGCGATCAGGGTATTGCTCGATCGAACCGCAGAGGTATTCGTAGGCACCGCGATCACCGGTCACCACCCCGGCCACGAACGGCAAGACGAACTTCAGGTAGGCGTAGTAGAACGGGCGAAACCAACGGTAGGGTTGCGAGAACTCCAACACGCAGAGTTTTCCGCCCGGCCGCAGCACGCGGCGCATCTCGGAAAGCGACTGATGCCGATCGGCCATGTTGCGCAGCCCGAAAGAGATAGTCAGTGCGTCATAGCCGGCGTCGGGCAAGGGGAGGGCCATCCCGTCGCCTTGGATGAATTCGATTCCCGCCCAGCGCGGATTCTCGGCGCGCTTCTTGACCGCTTCATCCAGCATGGGTTGGCAGAAGTCCATTCCCGTGATGGCAACCGTGCGCGGCAGACTCTCGGAAAGTGCGAAAGCCACGTCACCACTGCCAGTTGCGAGATCCAGGACGGCCGCAGGTTTGGCGTCGTGGATCTTCCTCACCAACTGTTTTCGCCAGCTGAAATCCATCCCCCCGCTCAGGAGGTGATTGGCAAAATCATAGCGACCCGCGATACGGGCGAACATGGATTGCACGGCAGAAGGATCAGGCATAACGATTAAGGAGAACCCCTTACGTGGGTTTGCCATTGACGCAAGCCCGCGCTGCTGAATTATTTGTGGTGTCTCCCCTTAGTGCTCTTCCAACTCAATACCTCCTCGCCATGTCGACCAACTTGACCAAACGCGAAATCGTTCTCGAAATCTACGAGAAGACCGGCTTTCCGCAAAAACAGATTCAGGACACTGTCCAGATGACCCTCGACATTGTCATGGAAGCGCTTGCCGCTGGCCGTAATGTCGAACTTCGCAACTTCGGTGTGCTCGAAGTGCAGGTGCGCAAAGCGCGCGTCGGCCGCAATCCGAACAAGCCCGAGACCGAGGTCGTGATTCCCGAGCGGGCTGTCGTGAAATTCAAGAGCGGCAAGATTCTGAAGCAGAAGATCAAGGCGCTCGATCTGGAGCAGCTCAAAGCCAATCCACCTGCTCCCGGCACGGCCGACGGTGACGACGAAGAGCCGACGCCGTAAGCGCGTCTGCTGCGTTCGTTCTGCCACTTCTACATGGCCGGTTTTCAGTCGCTCCCTGGCTTCCGGGAATTCTTTCCGGAAGACTTTTCCCGCCGTCAGCATATTTTCCGGGTCTGGCGCCAATCCGCCCGCGCCTACGGGTTTCAGGAATACGACGCGCCGGTGCTGGAGCCGCTGGAGCTCTACAAGGCCAAGTCGGGCGACGAGATCGAAGCCCAGCTGTTCAGCTTCACTGACAAAGGCGGTCGCGAAGTCGCCCTGCGGCCGGAGATGACGCCCACGGTGTGCCGCTTGGTCGGCGAAAAAGCCGGGGCGCTCAAACGTCCGATCAAGTGGTTTAGCGTCGGCGAGTTTTATCGCTACGAGCGCGCGCAAAAAGGCCGGCTCCGCGCCTTCAACCAATTCAACGCCGATATTTTTGGCGAAGCCGGTCCGGAAGCGGAAATCGAACTCATCGCGCTGCTCATTCAATGTCTCGCCGGCTTTGGACTGACCAAGGACGATTTCCTCATCCGGCTGAGCGATCGCGATCTTTGGTTCTTTTATCTGGAGGCCCTCGGGCTCGACGACACGCAATCCCGCGCGCTGCTGGGCGCAATCGATCGCTACGAGAAAATGGGCGACGATGCGTTCAAGGGTTACGCGGAAGCACACGGCGTCCTCGCCGAGGAGACCAAGGCTCGCGTGCTCGCGTTTCTGAAGATCAAGAGCCTCCCCGATCTCGAGGCGATTCTGCGACCCTTCGAATCGGAAAAACTGGCCGCGCGCCTCGCGGATTGGCGCAAAGTGCTCGGCGGCCTCGCGGCAATGGGGCTGCAGGATTTTGTCAGTGTCGACCTCGCCGTCGTGCGGGGCCTGGCCTACTACACCGGATTTGTCTTCGAGGCCTTTGATCGCAAGGGCGACCTGCGGGCCCTCGCGGGGGGCGGCCGCTACAACGACCTGATCAGGAAGCTCGGCTACGCGGACCTGCCCGCCGTCGGGTTTGCCATCGGGGATGTCACGACCGGTCTGCTTCTGGAACAGCGCGGACTGGCGCCGACTTTTGTCAACGCGCCCGATGTCTATGCGGTCATCGGCGGCGAAGCGGAGCGCGCGGCGGCCTTCGCCGACATCTGTGCGCTGCGTGCGGCGGGCTGGCGGGTGGACTATCCGTTGAAGGACGTCGCGTTTGGCAAACAATTCAAGATTGCGGCCGAAGCCGGGGCGAAACTGGCCCTCATCTATGGCGGGGACGAACTCGCCAAGGGCGTCGTGAAAATCCGCGATCTTTCCGATCGATCCGAGCGCGAAGTGCCGCGCGACCAAGTCGTCGTGGCGGTCCGCGAGGCGCTCGGTGGAGGAGTGGAATAGTTGAGAGCCGTTCTGATCCCGAGCGACCCGTCGGATCAACGGGATGAGGCTTCCGGCGCGGCCGCCGACCATGAAAATGTCTGAAATCCTCCTGAGTCTTGGCCGAATCATGCTGCTGTTGGTGCCGGTTTACCTCGGCGCCTGCCTCTGGGCGCATTTCCATGCGCAGCGGACGGTCTTTCGTCACCCGCCGGCGACTTACACGCTCGGCCCCGAACACCTCCGGCTGCCGACTCCGGACGGTGTGACGCTGATTGCGCGGCACTGGCCGAATCCGGAGGCGAAATACACGCTGCTCTATTTTCACGGCAACGCGGAGGAATTGGGATCGCTCGCCATTTACATGGACGATTACGTGCGGGCGGGCTTTGCGGTCTTTGCCTATGAATACCGCGGCTATGGCCACAGCGGCGGCGAGTCCAGTGAGGCGGCCAGCTACGCCGACGCGCAACTCGTGCTCGACTGGTTGCAACGCAACGGCACCCCGCCGGAACGCGTGATCGCCTTTGGTTACTCGCTCGGGGCGGGCTCCGCGATCGAGCTGGCACGCACCCAGCCCGTGGCGGGTTTGGTGGTGGAAAGCTCGTTCGTCAGCGCCTATCGTGTTCTGACGAGGTGGCCGATTCTGTTGGGCGACAAGTTTCAAAACGAGCGCAAGCTGCCCCAGGTGCACTGTCCGGTGCTGGTCATGCACGGTACCGCCGATCCAGTGATTCCCCACTGGCATGGCGAGTTGCTTTTTGCGGCGGCCAACGAGCCGAAGACGCTCCTGATTGTGCCCGGTGGCGGGCACGGCGGGCTCGATGCGATCATCGGCGAACGCTACT
>JAUXOH010000205.1 GCA_030682505.1 Candidatus Didemnitutus sp.
ATGAAGGAGCACAAGGGTGAGCCGCTGCCGCGCGCGGTGCGCGTGGAAGGGGACGGGGTCGACGATTGGGACAGCTCGCTGCCGTTGTTTTTGCGCCAGGCCCGTCTGGGAGCCGAGGCGATCGGGGCGAAATTTGAAACCAGCGCCTTACCCAAAGGCGTCGAGCAACTGGCCGAGTTGCTCGCGCAGGAGTCGGGCAGTGCGGCGCCCGCGGCGCACCCCCCGTTGCCGGACCTGTTCACGGCCGTCGGACTGGGAACGGCACACCTGGCGCAGGAAGCGCGCGATATTTCCCGGTTGGTGGGGGAGTGCTTGTTCAGCAGCGGCCGGTTCTTTCGCGGGCAGGCGCAGTTTCGCTGGCGTGACTGCATGACCGAGATGCAGCTGTGCGGGGTGCAGGCGCTGCCGATCGTGAGTGTGATTGCCCTGCTGACGGGAGTGATTCTGGCCTACCAAGCCGCGGCCCAGCTCAGGCAATTCGGCGCGGATATCTTTGTCGCGGACATGGTCGGCATCGCCATGGTGCGGGAAATGGGGCCGCTGATGACGGCGGTCGTGCTCGCGGGGCGGACGGGCGCCTCGTTTGCCGCCACCTTGGGCAGCATGAAAGCCAATGAGGAGATCGATGCGCTGCAGACCCTCGGCGTGTCACCGGTGGATTTTCTGATCATGCCGCGGATCACGGCCTTGTTCGCGATGCTGCCGTTGCTGGTGCTGTTCGCCAACGCGCTCGGCATCATCGGCGGCTTGATCATCGCGATCGGCACGCTCGACATTCCGGCGAACCTTTATTGGACCGAGACGAAGTCCTTTCTCGACCTGTCGGACTTGTTCACCGGCTTGATCAAAGCGGCCACCTACGGCGTGTTGATCGGCCTGACCGGTTGTTTGCGCGGGATGCAGGCCGAGCGCAGCGCGACGGGCGTGGGGGCGGCTGCGACGTCGGCGGTGGTCACGTCGATCTTCCTGCTCGTGATCGCCAACGCGTTCTACGCCGTCCTCTTCAACGTCCTCGGCTGGTAACATGAATAATTCCGCCCCCCTTTCTGCCACCCGAAAATTCGCCGTCGAGGTGGACGGTTTGGAGTGCCGCTACGATGACCGGGTGATCCTGGAGAACGTGTCCTTTGCGGTGAAGCGCGCGGAAATCCTCTTCATCATCGGTGGCAGTGGTTGTGGCAAGAGCACGCTGCTTCGTAACCTGATTGGCCTGAACCAGCCGGCCAAGGGTACGGTGCGCTACTTCGGGCGCGATTTCACCCACGCCAGCCCGGCGGAGCGCAAGCGCCTGTTGCGCACCTTCGGGGTGCTCTATCAGGCGGGCGCGCTGTGGAGCTCGATGACGCTGCGCGAAAACGTGGCGCTGCCGTTGGAGATCTTCACTACCCTGACGCGCAAGGAGCGCTACGAAGTGGTGGCGCTGAAGCTCGCTCAGGTCGGGCTCACGGGCTATGAGGACTACTTTCCGGCGGAGATCTCGGGCGGCATGAAGAAGCGGGCGGCACTGGCGCGGGCCCTCGCCCTCGACCCGGAGATCGTCTTCTTTGACGAGCCCTCGGCCGGGCTCGACCCGATCACGTCGCTGAAGCTCGACGAACTCATCGTGCAACTGCGCGACACGCTGGGCACGACCATCGTGGTGGTGTCGCACGAGCTTTCGAGCATCTTCGACATCGCGGACCGGGTGGTGATGCTGGAACGCGAGGCGCGGGGATTGATCGCCGAAGGGGACCCGAAAACCCTGCGGGACCGCAGTGAAGATGTGCGGGTGAGGGAGTTTTTGAATAGACGTCGGGAGCCGGTTGGTCAGAAAGGAGGTTTCGCAACGTGAAAACTCGATTTAGTCCTGCCGCCGTCGGCATGTTTGTCCTCGGTGCCGTGCTGTTGGCGATGGTCGCCTTCGTCTCGTTTGGCGGCACAAATTTCTTTTCGAAACCGACGCGCTTTGTGGTGTATTTCAACGAGTCCGTGAGCGGTCTCGATCCCGGCGCCTCGGTCAAGGTCAACGGCGTGCGCATCGGGCGCGTGGCGGCGATCAATGTGCGTTACGATACGGCCAGCCGCTCGGCGCAGGTGCAGACGATTTGTCAGATCGATCGCAACGTGCTCATCGACCGCAGCGGCCGTGCGATCGAGATCACGGATCCGATCGAGCTCCAGAACCTCATTGATCGCGGCTTGCGCGCCAAGCTCAACCTGCAGGGCATCACGGGTCTGTTGTTCGTCGAACTGAGTTTCGAGGACCCCCGCGAGTATCCGGCCGACCCGCGGATGAGCGACGAGCGCTACCCGGTGGTGCCTTCGCTGCGTTCTCCCATCTCCGAGGTGCAAAACAGCATCGTCGAGATCGTCGCGGACCTGAAGACCGCGAACATTTCCGGGCTGAGTCGCGATCTGAAAACGCTCTTGGGCACGGCCAACCAGCGCCTGACCGAGCTCGACGTGAAGCAACTCATGGAACGCGTCAGCGCGGCGGCCAGCGCGGTGGAGAACTTTGTCGGTTCGCCGGAGGCCAAGGACGCCTTTCAGAATCTCAACGCCGCGAGCTCCGAGTTGCGCACCTTGTTGGCGAAAATCGACGGTCAGGTGGGACCGGTGAGCGAGGACATCAAACAGACGCTCACGGAAGCGCGGAAAGCCCTCGAGTCCATTGAGGGAGCGGCCGCGGTCACGCGTCGTTTTGTGCAGGCGCAGGGTCATCTCGGCGAGGACGCCGCCCGCACGTTGCAACAAATCGCGGAGGCCGCCGATGCGCTCCAGCGCCTCGCCGAAATGCTTGAGCGCGACCCGAGCGCCCTGCTCCTCGGCCGCAAACCGCCCCAATGAACGCCTCCCGGTCCGCCATGAACTCATCCCGCTTCCCCGTCGCCCTGCTGCTTTGCTCCGCTTTCGTTTTGCTGGCCGGCTGCACCCTGTTGCCGACGCCCCAGCCTGATCGCACCCGCCACTACGTGCTCGAAAGCGGCGCCGCGGTCGCGACCCCCACCGCCCAACCGGTGCGGCTCGGCCTGCGCAACGTCGAGATTCCCGCCTACCTCAAGACGAAGGCGATGGTCGTGCGCAGCGGGAACAACGAGATCCGCTACAACGACACCGCGCGCTGGGCCGAACCGCTCGAGGCCGGGATCACCCGGTTGCTGCGCGAACGTCTGGCGGGACGCGCCCGGATCATCACCTATCCTTTTCCCGCCAACCTCGAGCGCGACTACGATGTCACCGTGCGGGTGTTGAGCGCGGAAGGCCATGATCGCGGCGTGCTGTTTTCGGCCGTGGTTGAACTGACCCGGGTGGGCGACACCGCGACGATCGTGAGTCGGCGGGTTTACACCGCCCCCGTCGTGTCGTGGAATGGCGACTTTGCCCAGCTCGCCTCGCAACTGAGCGCGGCGGTGGCGAATCTCGCCGACGAAGTGCTCGCCGCCGTGCCGCAGGAATAGGGTCGCGGCGTTCGCGCCCGAGAATTTGCCGGGCCGGGGCAATATCCGCTGGCTCCGGGCGGCAAGGTGGATACTGATTGGGGTATGGCCGATCCCGGAGACACCCCCTCCACGTTCACGGTGTTCCAATTCTCCCTGGAGACCGGGAAGAAGGACCGGCCGACGCAGCGCACCACGAATTTGGGATCCTATTGCTCCGTCGAAGCCGCCTTTGATGATGCGCGCTGCCGGGCCAACCTTGCCTCGAGCCAGATCAAGCAGAGCGGGGCCTTTGGCGCCCCGGCGATTGTCGACACCGAGTGGGGCTACGACCTGCGGCTCGGTCCGCTCACGGTGCACCGCTTCTGGGTGCACGAGAACCTCAGCAACCAGCGGCTGCTGAAGTAGAGCTTGGGTGATGGCGGGCTTGGGCACGCGCTTGCGCAGCGCGGGAATTTCCGGCCGCCTCCCGTAAACGGGCGAATCGCTCCTGTTCTCCTGAGCCCTCCCGTTCTCTCTCGTGAACGCCAGGGCATGTGCTGGGGGCAAATTGATCACTTGCCATTGGTTGCCCATTACCCTTTTTTGCCGTCGCGGGCCACGTTGAGATGCGTCGTAAAGTCCAATCCGTGGTTCATATCGATGACGACTCGTTCTGGTCTTCGATGGTCGGGCATTTTCTCGCCGACCGATTGCCAGCAGCGAAGATCCGGGCGGAAGCGACCGGCCGCACCGGGATTGCCGCAGCCCGGGAAATGCAGGCGGACCTGGTGCTCTTGGATTTGTCTCTGCCTGACATCGATGGGTTCGAGGTGGCGGACCAACTCGGACAGGAACCGGTGCCGCCGCTGGTCATCTTGCTCTCTGTCCGGATGGAGGATGCCGCACTTTACCGCGCCGGGCTACCACCGTGCTGCGGATTCATCGCGAAGAACTACCAGATCAAGGACAATCTTGCCCAAGCGCTCGACGCGGCGGCGGCCGGGTTGCCATTTTTTTCACCGGAGGCGAGGCTCGCGATGCGGCAGATGCGCTCCAGTCCCGATGCGTTCTTCAAAATCCTGTCGTTGACGGAACTCGCGCTCGTGCCGCATCTCGGACTCGGCGCCAGTGACGATGAGATCGCCGCGGAGCTGGGTGGCAAGCCCCTGACCATCCGCAATCACCGGAGGCGAATCATGGAGAAGCTCGGGTTTCACCGGTCGATCGATTTGATCCACTGGGCAATCGCGCGCGGATTCGTCGTCGTTTCCCCGGGCTGCAAGCCGACGCTGCGCCGGGTCAGGGTTCCGGCGCGCTGAGGCGGTTTGGGCGCCCAAAGTTCGACGAGTTAAATTTAACCAAAGACGAGAATTTTGCCGAGACCCCCGGACTGCATACTTGGGGGCGATGTCATCCGCTGGCTTCATTCCCGCCGAGCTAGCGTCCCATACGGTTGAGGGTCTTTATGCGGAGCATGGGTCGCAACGGACTTGGACTTATTGGCTGATCCTGACGGGTGTGATTGGGGCTTTTGCGAGTCTGCCTTTGATCAAGGTGGATGTATCGGTGCGTGCCGCGGGAATGGTTCGGCCATCGACGGAGCGCGCTGAGTTGCGCCCGGCGGTCTCAGGTCACATCGCGGAGGTGTTGGCGAGTGATCACATGCGCGTGGAAGCCGGTCAGGTGCTCTTGGTTCTCGGCTCGCGTGATCTGGAGGAACGTCGGTTGCGCATTCACGCGCTGCAACAAGCGCACATCGACCTGATTTTTGATCTTCAGCTTCTAACCTCCGGGCCGGTCGCGGACGATTCCGTCCTCTCCGGTGGCGGATCAAAGAAGGGCGATGCTTCGGAAATGTGGAGGCGCTCTTTCTCCGTCCGCGGCGGCCCGGGGGTTAGTTTGCTGTTTCGCACAGAGGCTCTCCGGCAGGAGAGCTATCAACTGATTGCCCAGCTTGAGGCGTATCGCTTGGCCGAATCAAAGGCGGGCACGGAACTGGACCGATGCACGTCACTGGCGAACAAGGGCATCGCGACGCGTCAGGAAGTCGACAATGCGAACTTCGACCTCGAACGCCTGCGTGCGGAGTCGCGGTTGCTCGTCGAACAAAACCTCGCGCGCTGGCAAGCGCGCCTGCGGGATGCGAGGACCACGCTGGCCGGCCTGGAGTCGGAGGCGCTGCGGCTGCGCGAAGAGCAGACTCAATACATGCTGCGGGCTCCGGTCGCCGGTGTGCTGGTTGGCTTCAGCGGTTGGAGTGTCGGCGGATTCATCGCCGCCGGGCAATCGCTCGGTGCGGTCTCACCCGAGGACACCTTGCAGGTGGAGACGTATGTGTCACCGCGCGACATAGGGCTGGTGAGGGAGGGGCAGGTTGTCCGGCTGCAAGTCGACGCCTATCCCTATACGCAATGGGGCACGCTTGACGGGACGGTTGCCGCCATCAGCGGCGATCTGGTGGGCGGCGTTGCTCCCAGTTTGGCCAATGGGAACAGCAGCGCTACCTCTGCCGGTTTCAAGGTTCTCGTTCGTCCCGCAGCAACCTATCTCGCGTTGCCCGGCGGCGTGCGTGGCGAGCTCAGGAAAGGCCTGACGCTTTCGGCCCGGTTCCTCGTCGCCCGCCGGAGCCTGCTGCAAATCCTCTATCAAGACGTTAGCGCATGGCTCGATCCCGGGGGCAATCGCCCCGCTCTAGGCTGACCGTTGACTCCCAAACCCTTTCTCCGGCGGGTGCCCGGGGAAACTTAACAACGAAAAATAAAAAACATGAATGCTATAACGGACACTGAACTTCAGGACATAGAAGGAGGCCTAAGTTTCCTTCTTACGATCACCGCCGGTATTGTTATCGGCGCGGCCGTTCAAATCATGAGCGACTGGGATGATTTCAAAAAGGGCTTTTCCGATGGCCTGATGCAAAAATGAAACACGCCATGCAAACACTGAACGAATCGGAACTTCTTGCTATCGATGGAGGTAGTTTTGCGAGAGATGCGGGCTACGTGCTGGGGACGATTGCCCTTTGGGCGAATGCCTTTGTCGGTGCCTCGACAGGAAATCCAGGACCACTTGCCGGGGCCATAGCTGTCGAATGCGTAAAGTAAAATGCAGTCGGTCGTGGCTGATGTGCAAAGCCACGACCTTTCCTTATGAAACAATTCTATCTCGAGCACAAAGAGACAATCCACGTCATCGTCCTTATCGTTGTGGTCTTTGCTACTGTCCGAACGTTGGGGTACTGGGACGAACTCAAGCTTTGGGTGCGAAGTTTTTGATGTCGTCTGACTGCTTGTTGCAGTCAACAATACTGGCGTAATTGCGGCACGGCATTAACAACTTGCTCGAACACGGAGTTGTTGGAAGATCCAAATCTAGGTAACCTAGGCGGCGACAGTTGCCTACAAGAAGCAACAGGTTTTCAATGAAGACTAATCTCATCAGGTTTTTTGTAACCTACGTCCTCTATAAGGCGGCGGGGAATATCCCGGTCATAGAAACTTTTGTCGAAGACCTGAGGGATTGGAAGTTGCGATACTATCTGGCGGATTTTCTGCTCTGGGTGGTGGCCTATGTCTCCGCTGGTTTATTTTCATCGATGGCGACCCGGCACTGGCGGCAATTGGCAACCGTCGAAAACAAAGATGAAGACTGAGACCGGAGCGAGAGCTCCGTTGCGTTGACCCAAGCGCGGATTGAGTGGGCGCTTTTGAATCTCACATGATGACAGTTCGCGCCTCCGGTTTCAGACCGGCTATGAACTAGACAAGTTGCGCGCGTTCGGTCGTTTACAGCGACTGGCAAGGGCGGATTGATGTGACTCGATTTACGCAAAAAGACGTTACTGACTGCGGTGCCACATGCCTGCGGTTCATCGGAGTGCATTTCGAGTATGACATGCCAATCGCCCGGCTGCGGCAGTTGGCGGGCACGAATCAGCGTGGATCGACGGCGCTTGGGCTGGTCGAGGCGGCGCGGCAGTTGGGGTTTTCGGCGAAGGGCGTGAAGG
>JAUXOH010000219.1 GCA_030682505.1 Candidatus Didemnitutus sp.
CCGACCAACCGTCCCTCTATCGCAAGCCTTCCCCGCGGTTCATTCTCGAGATGATTACGCAGCACCAGCTCAATCCGCAGCAGTGCTGGATGATCGGAGATCGCGAGAGCGACCTCGAGGCCGGGCTTAATGCGGGAATCCGCGCCGCCGCGGTCTGCACGGGCAAGCATGACGCAGCAGCCTGGGCTTCCCGTCTGCGGCCGGACGTTCCTCTCTTTGCCGATCTCGGGGCCGTGGTGGATTCGCTCCGCTGACGCCGGGTCACTTGCTCCAGCCGCTACACCCACGGCGCGGAATCCGCCAGCACGTCCGCCTCCAGTTGCTCCAGCACCTCGCCGTAATTCTCCAGGATCGGGAAACAATGATCCACCACCGCTCGAGCATCGCGTAAACAAGGTAAGACGTGTCGAGCGTGCGCAGGCGCGATCCGGACTTTTGCAGGCTCAGGCAGATCGCGTCCCAGCAGTCGCCGGAGGTCTTTGGGAAGGTCAGCACCGTCTCCTTGAACAAAAAACACACCACCGCTCATGATGCAGCCGCTCGTCCTTCCACATCAGCATGCGCGCCACGATGAAGAGGTGCCCCTCCTGGTTCTCCATCTTGGGCCGCTGCGGCTTGCGCAGGACATCCTCCGCGGCGAGGGGGTGGAATTGGTAGGCCCCCTCGCAGGCGATTGACGATGTCAGGATGCAGGCCACGTCGACGTTGATCCACCGGATCGTCGTCCCCGCAGGTCGGTCGGCGGCCTTGGCCTGTCTGTCGTTCTCCTCCTTCATGCCCGCGAGGCGCCGGCGTTGGCTGGTCCGACGCTCGGCGCCCGGCTTACCGGCCGGGACCGTCTGCTTGGGGTCTCTGGGAGTCTCTTCCGCGATGCGCAACAGGCTACCGGCGCCGGACGATCATGAACATGAAAAACATCCGCGCCGAAGTTTCCCCTTGTTCCGCGGTCCGCGTGAGTTTCGCATGCCGCATGCCCGAACTCGCCGAGGTTGAATTTTACCGTCAACGGTGGGCCGTCGGCCATGGCGCCAAGGTGAGCGAGGTGTTGGTCCACGGACGCGCCCGGGTTTTTCGTCACTGTGATCCGTCGCGCCTGCAACAGGACCTGCGCGGCCGAAAACTGCTGCGTTCGTCGACCGCCGCCAAGCAGATGCTCTTTCAGTTCAGCGGTGGCGTCTGGGTCGGCCTCCACCTCGCAATGAGCGGCGAATTGCGCGTCGAGCCCGCTGACTACGCGCCCGCCAAGCACGATCACCTCGTCCTGCGGCAAGCCCGCCGGTCGCTGGTCTTCACCGACCCGCGCATGTTTGGCGCCGTGCGCTTTCACTCCGGCCAGCAGCCGCCCGCGTGGTGGACCGGAATTGCCCCGGCGATTCTCTCCGATGCGTTCACGCTTGATGCCGTCGCGGAATTTCTGCGTCGCCGCCGTCGCACTCCGCTCAAAGCCGCCTTGCTGATGCAAGAGCGATTTCCCGGCGTGGGCAACTGGATGGCCGACGAGATTCTCTGGCGGGCGGGATTGCACCCACAACGCCTCGCGGGTTTGCTGGGCAAAGCAGAGACCAAGAGACTCCGTCGCGAGTGTCGCACGGTTTGTCGCCATGCGTTTCGCGTCATCGCCGGCGTCGGGAGCAAACTGCCCGCCAGCCTGAACCTCAACATTCCCGACACCTGGCTGTTCAACCACCGGTGGCAAAAAGGGGACACTTGCCCGCGTTGCGATCAGGCATTGCAGCATGCACCCGTTGGTGGACGCACCAGTTGCTGGTGTCCGGCATGCCAGCCCGTCAACTGCTAGTTCCGCTCACGGCGCAGTGTTTTCATCCATGCGCCGAAGCACGATGGCCAGAATCTCCCTGACCGCCTCGGGCCGGCGATCGATATGATCACCACCGAGCCAGATCAACTCCTTCGGACCCGGGATTGATCGCTCGAGTTTTTCCACCAACACACTCGGCAACCGCCGGTCATCCCGGGCGCCAATCAGCACGATCGAACGGGGCGAAATCCGCGGTGCCCAATAGCCGGGCTCGAAAAGGGAGCCGCGTGCGAGGCGGTAGATCAGGCGGGTCGTCACGCGGCGCACCGTGGCATTGGGCAAGCGCACCACCAGATTGTGTTCAATCCACGCGCCCAGATCGGCACCGCCTTGAATCAACCATACGCGCCGGAAGCGGGGTTCGAGCGCTCCGGCCACGGCAGCGAACGGCACACCCAGACTCACCCCCGCAATTTCCATGCGCGCCGGATCGACCCACGACTGCCGGGAGAGCCACTCCGCCGCGAGGAGCACCGCCGACGGCGTTTCGCGCAAAGCACGACGGGCGGGACCGACGACACCGAGCGTTTGCCAAAACCCGCGCGGACGCTCGGGGCCCTGATACGGATAATTCAACGCCGCCACCGCGATGCCGCCCGGCGAGCCGAGCAGTTTCACCGCATCACGCCCGGTGCGATGTCCCCCGAGCAGCACAACCACGGGCAAGAGTTCTTCTCCACCCGCCGGGCGCAACACCCGCAACTCGACCTGCAGCCCCGTATCGGCCACGAGGCGGACATTTTGACTGACGAAGCCGCCCGCCTCCACCACTTCCGCGGCCAGTTCAATGCTGACGATCGTTCCGCGCCGCGCCC